>DASZYW010000120.1:0-9325 GCA_035545195.1 Gaiellaceae bacterium | reverse complement strand
AGCATCTCGGCGATCTCCTCGCGCCCGCTCATGTAGGTGAAGTGGAGCGCCAGCGACGCCGCCTCGACCATGTCGGCGCGGCCGAGCGAGTACCACGGATCCATGATCACGTCGTTCCCGAGCGAGACGTTGACGCCGGCGGCGAGCAGCTCCTTCAGCTGCGCGAAGCCGCGCCGCTTCGGGTAGACGTCGAGCCGGCCCTGGATCAGCGAGTTGGCGTACGGGTTGACGACGACGTTGATCCCGGCCCGGCGCAGGAAGCCGTGCAGCTTCGAGGAGTAGTACGGCTCGTACGAGCCCATCGCCGTGCAGTGGCTCGCCGTGACGCGGCCGCCGAGCCCGTGCTTGACGGTGTCGTCGGCCATCACCTCGAGGAAGCGGCTGTTCGGGTCGTCGGTCTCGTCGCAGTGGACGTCGACCCGGCGCGAGTGCTGCCGCGCGAGCTCGAAGACGCGGTGCACCTCGCGCAGGCCGAGCTCGGAGGTCGGCTCGTAGTGGGGGATCCCTCCGACGCAGTCGACGCCGAGCTCGATCGCGCGCTCCAGCCGCTGCTCGTCGCCGTCGCGGGCGAAGATCCCGTCCTGCGGGAAGGCGGTCACCTGGATCGTGCAGAGGTCGGCGACCTCGCCGCGCAGCCGCAGCAGCCCGCGCACCATCGCCTCGTTCTCGCCGGAGACGTCGGCGTGCGCGCGGATGAAGAGCGTGCCCTGCGCGACCGACCAGCGGACGATCTCGTGCGCGCGGTCGAACACGTCCTGCTCGGTCAGCGAGGGCTTCAGCTCGCCCCAGACGTGGATCCCCTCGATCAGCGTCCCCGACTCGTTCCAGCGCGGCTTGCCCGCCGTGAGCGACGCGTCGAGGTGGAGGTGGCAGTCGACGAGCGGCGGCGTGACCAGACGACCCTCGGCGTCGACCTCCTCGGCGCCGTCGGCGGCGACGTCCTCGCCGATGCGGGTCCAGCGGCCGTCCTCGGCGAGCAGGTCGACGAGCCGCCCGTCCATCAGCCGCGCGTTCCGGACGACGAGCGAGGCCACCGCCGCTAGCCGCGCGCGACCTTGCGCCGGCGCTGCTCGTACGTCAGCAGGCCGGCGGCGGCGCCGAGCACGAGCGCGAACACCGGGCCGAGGCTGCCGCCGATCGCGCCGCCGACGATGCTGACGACGCCGACCAGGATCAGCGGCAGGCCGATCACGATCCCGATCACCGTCAGGCAGAAGACGACGCCGAGCAGGATCGAGAAGACGCCGATCGCGAACAGGAGGATCGGGCCGACCAGCGCGATCAGCGCGACCGCAAGCCCGACCGCGACGCCGCCGATCACGGCGTCCCGCTCCGTCCGTCTCAGGTCGGTCGCCGGAACGCTCATCGCGGTCACTCTACGCCTACTGGAACCAGGCGACGACGGCGAGGATCGCGTACGTCGCCATCAGCGCGGTGCCCTCGAAGGCGCGCGCCTCGCCGTCGGCGGTGATCTGCCAGAGCGCAAGCGCGGTCGCCGCCAGCGCGCCGACGAACACCGGCGCGAGCAGGAACGTGAGCGTCGTCGAGAAGAGCAGCGAGACGAGCACGAGGGCGGGGAAGAGGAACGCCGCGATCTGCGCGACCGAGTTCTTCACGACCGAGATCGCGAGGTCGGACTCGCCCTTGAGCGCCAGCGTGAACCCTGCTGTGTTCTCGACGGCGTTGCCCGCGATCGCGACGATCACGAGGCCTGCGAACGCGTCCGGAACGCCGAGCGAGTCCATCGCCGGCCGCAGCGCGTGGATGAACCAGTCGGAGACGAACGCCGCGCCGACGCCGGCGATCCCGAGCAGCGCGACCGACCCCGCGAACGAGAAGGTCGCCTCCCCCTCCGGCGCCGGTGCGGTGGGAATGTCCGAGCGGAGGTAGTCGGCGAGCCAGACGACGTAGGTGACGAGCAGCGCCACCGCGCCCGCGATCGAGATCGCCTTCACGTGGTGGGCCGCCGGCGAGCCGGACTGCGACGCGATCGAGAGGATGACGATCAGGAACGTCGCCAGCAGGAGTAGCGTCGCGTTGTCGCGCGGGAGGCGCACGCTGAAGCGCATGACGCCGTCCTTCGCCGTGCGCGCTCCGGCCACGAGCACGCCGCCAAGCACGAGCAGGGCGTTGGCGAAGATCGAGCCGATGATCGAGGTCTGCGCGACCACGACCTCGCCCGCCGAGAGCGCGAACACGACGACGAAGAACTCCGGCAGGTTCCCGAGCGTCGACTGGAGCACGCCGGTGACCGCGGGGCCGAAGCGCTGGCCGACCTGCTCCGTCGAGAAGGCGACCACCCAGGCGAGGCCGGCGAGCGAGCCGCCCGCGACGACGAACGCGAGCACCTGCGAGACGCTCGTGTAGCGGAGCGCGCCTGCGGCCGCGGTGAGCAGCGCGACGCCGGTCAGGAGGAGCCTCGTCCGCATCGGCGGGACTATAGGCTCGCCGCGTGACGCACCACCGCCCGCTCGACGCGCAGCTGATCCCGCGCTTCGCCGGCGTGAAGACCTTCATGCGCGCGCCGCACACGAACGACCTCGCCGGCGTCGACGCGGCCGTCTACGGGATCCCGTTCGACACGGCGACCAGCTTCCGCAGCGGGCCGCGCTTCGGCCCGGAGGCGATCCGCTCCGCCTCCTCGCTCCTCCGCCCGTACAACCCCGGCCTCGGCGTGAACGTCGTCGAGGCGCTCTCGATCGCCGACATCGGCGACGTGCCGGTCTCGCCGGGCGACACCGAGCGCACGTACGGGCAGATCGAGCAGGCGCTGGCGCCGGTCGTCGAGGCGGGGATCTTCCCGCTCGCGCTGGGCGGCGACCACTCGATCACGCTCGCCGAGCTGCGCGCGCTCGCGAAGCGCCACGGCCCGCTGGCGCTCGTCCAGCTCGACGCGCACGGCGACACCTGGGACGAGTACTTCGGCCAGAGGTTCTTCCACGGGACGACCTTCAAGCGCGCGCTGGAGGAGGAGCTGATCGACGCGACCGCGTCGGTGCAGGCAGGGATGCGCGGCTCGCTCTACGGCGCTGGCGACATCGAGTCGGCGCGCGAGCTCGGGTTCACGGTGATCCCGAGCGAGGAGCTGCGCGCGCTCGGGCCGGCCGCGTACGCCGAGCTCGTGCTCGGCAAGACGCAGGACAGGCCGGTCTTCCTCAGCTTCGACGTCGACTTCCTCGACCCGGCCTTCGCCCCCGGGACCGGCACGCCGGAGGTCGGCGGCTTCTCGACCGCCGAGGCGCTCGCGTTCCTGCGCGCGCTGCGCGGGATCCGGCTCGAGGGCGCCGACGTCGTCGAGGTCTCGCCGCCGTACGACGGCCCCGGCGCGGTCACCGCGCTCGCCGCGGCGAACGTCGCCTACGAGCTCATCTCGCTGCGGGCGCTCGCATGATCAACGCATGCCTCACGTTCGACGTCGACGCGGAGTCGCCGCTGCTGGCGATGCACCCCAAGTACGCGAAGCACCTCGGCCCGATGTCGCACCAGGCGTACGGCCCGCGCGTCGGTGTGCCGCGCATCCTCGCCCTGCTCGCCGACTACGGGATCACGGCGACGTTCTTCGTCCCCGGGCTGACCGCGGAGCGCTACCCCGAGGCGGTCGAGGCGATCCTCGCCGGCGGCCACGAGCTCGGGCACCACTCGTATGCGCACCTGCCGCCGCTCGGGATGAAGGAGGACGAGGAGCGCGCCGACTTCGAGCGCGCGCTGGCGACGCTCGGCCGCTTCGGCGTGACGCCGGAGGGCTTCCGGGCGCCGATGTGGGAGCCGGCCTACCGCACCCCGCGGCTGCTCGCCGAGCACGGGCTCCTCTACGACTCGTCGCTGATGGACGCCGACAGGCCCTATCTCCTCGACACGGGCGCCGGCGACCTCGTCGAGCTGCCCGTCCACTGGTCGCTCGACGACTGGGAGCAGTACGCCTATCTCCCCGACCCGCCGATCGGGACGCAGATCGAGTCGCCGCGCAAGGTGCTGGAGATCTGGACGGCCGAGCTCGACGCGATGCGCCGCTACGGCTGCCTCTTCGTCCTCACCAACCACCCCTTCATCTCCGGGAGGCCGCACCGGGTCGAGGCGCTGCGGCAGCTGATCGAGTACGCGCTCGGGACGAACGACGTCGAGTTCCTCCCCTGCCGCGAGGTCGCGCGCCGCGCGCGGGAAGACGCCGCGACCGAGCGGCGGGTCTTGGCTCCGTCCTCCTGAAGGCAGAGAATCGCCGCAACGCCGGAGCGGCCGGCGACCTCGACGGGAGGGAACATGGAGCAGGCAAGTCGCGAGCTGACCGAGGCGGTCCAGCTCGACGAGCACGGCATCAATCCCGTGCGGGCGGGGGACCGCACGTCGACGCCGTGGACGCAGTTCTGGATCTGGGCGGGCGCGAACATCGCGCCGATCAACTGGATCCTCGGGGCGCTCGGGATCATCCTCGGTCTCAGCCTGGTCGAGACGATCCTCGTCCTCGTCATCGGCAACGTGGTCGGCTGCGCGTTCTTCGGCCTCTTCTGCGTGATGGGCCACCGCACCGGCGTCAACCAGATGGTGCTTTCGCGCGCGGCCTTCGGGCGCCGCGGCGCCTACCTGCCTGCCGTCGTCCAGCTCCTGATGACGATGGGCTGGCTCGGCGTCAACACCTGGGTCGTGCTCGACCTCGTGCTCGGGATCTTCAAGCACATGGGCTACGACCACCCGGGCACCGGCGCCAAGTACGCGGTCGGGATCGGGATCATGGCCGTGCAGGTCGTGATCGCGATCGTCGGCTTCTACCTGATCCAGGCGTTCGAGAAGTACACGGTGCCGCTGGCGGCGATCATCGTCGTCGTCATGTCGATCCTGGCCTGGACGAAGGTGCACGTCGTCTGGAACCACGCCGGCGTGCACGGCTTCAGCAACCAGCTGACCGCGATCACGCAGCTGACCACCGCGATCGGCGTCGGCTGGGGGATCACCTGGCTGACGTGGTCGTCCGACTACACGCGCTTCATCAAGCCGGGGACCTCCGACAAGAAGGTCTTCTGGACGACCTGGGCGGCGATCCTGATCCCGACCGTCTGGCTCGGCTTCCTCGGCGCGTCGATCGCGTCGGGCGGCGTCCAGAACGACCCGGCGGACTTCGTCACGGCGGCGTTCGGCTCGGCGTCGATCCCGATCCTCTTCCTCGTCATGCACGGGCCGGTGGCGACGAACATCCTCAACCTCTACTCGGCGTCGCTCGCGGCGCTCTCGCTCGACATCAAGGCGGCGCGCTGGAAGGTCAGCGTGCTCGTCTCGATCGTCGGCACCGGCGCGCTGATCTGGTTCATCCAGGACGCGAAGTGGGCGAACAAGTTCGACGAGTGGCTCGCGTCGGTGGTGCTCTGGATCTCGGCGTGGGCGGGCGTGATGGTCGTCGACTACCTGATCTTCCGGCGCGGCAAGATCGACGTCGACGCCCTCTACGCGTCGCCGGCGCAGTCGATCTACGGCGACGTCAACTGGGCGGCCGTGATCGGGATGATCGCGGGCGTCTTCGCCGGCTGGGCGTGGGGGTACGGCCTCGTCGGCTGGCTCCAGGGCCCGATCGCGACGCGCACGCACGACGTCGACCTCTCGTGGCTGACGGGCTTCGGCGTCGCCGCGATCCTCTACTACGTGCTCCGGCCGCTCCTCTCCAAGACGCCGGAGCTGCGCGCCTCCTCGACGAGCGCCTGAGCATCGTCCCGCGCGGACACGCCCGGTGTCTGACACCGGACGTGTCCGGCGCGGACTAGTACTCGAAGGGGAGCGCGAGCGTGTCCGTCCGGCCCCACGGGTCGACGGCCACGATCCGGAGCACGTAGGTGCCGCGCGGGAGGAAGCGCTGGTTGACGCGCAGGCGCACCTCGATCCCGCCCGGCTTCAGCACCTGTGCCACGACGCTCTTCGGGGCACGGCCCGCGGGCACCGGCCCGGCGAAGCGCGAGCCCGTGGGGATCACGGCGACGCGCTTGCCGGTCGCGGTGACGATCGTGGCCGACAGCTTCACCTGCGACGCCGTCGAGAACCGCGTCAGCACGAGCGCCGTCTTGTCCTTGCGCACGACCACGTGGATCTTGCTGTGCTGGACGAGCGTCGGCCCCTTCACCGACGCGAGGCTCGGGTCGCCCCACGCGTCCTTCTGGAAGAGCGCGATCCGCACCGGCACCCGCGTCAGCACGTGCGGGACGCCGTCGACGAGGTAGTAGCCGAGCTGCTTCCCGTCCGGCAGCGACGCGGTCGCGAGCGCCGGCACCGCCGCGTAGATCGTCGCGTCCGTGGAGTAGCCGAGCACCGTGTCCGCCGCCGGCGCGGCGGCGTACGCGAGCTCGGTCGGCCACGGGAACCCGCCCGGCGGAAGGTCGGCGACCCCGAGCGCGATGCCCGTGTTCGGGAGCGAGAGCCCGCCCGCGAACGGCGCCAGCACCACGGTCAGGCCCGGAGGCACCGCGCCCGGCTGCCACGTCACGGTCGCGGCGCCGTCCGTCGTCTGCACGTTGCCGGCGCCGTCGGCGGTCGCGATCTGGGAGCCGATCGTGGGCGGGGGCAGCGGCGCCGGGACGACGACGGAGGTCGCCGCGCTCGCCGCCGACGCCTCGCCGCCGCTGCTGCTGGCGGTGACCAGCAGCTGCAGCGTGGAGCCGATGTCCGCGGGAGTGACGGTGTACTGAGGGGCGCCGCCGTCCGGGAGGACGACGCAGGCGAGCCCCGTCGCGTCGCAGCGCTGCCACTGGTAGCTGAAGACGCCGGGCGAGCCCGCCCAGGTCCCGACGTCCGCGGTCAGCTCCTGCCCCGCCTGGAGCGTGCCCTCGACGGTGGGCGGCGTCAGCGACTGCGGGCGCGTGCCGGGCGTCGTGCCGGCCTTCGCGATCGCGACGGTCGGGCCTGAGGCGGCGGTGGCCGTCCCGGCGGTGTTCGTGGCCGTCACCGCGACCTCGATCGAGGAACCGACGTCGGCCGCGGTCGGCACGTACTTGCCGGCGACCTGCCCCACGATCGGCACGCAGTTCTGGCCGGCCGCGTCGCAGCGCTGCCACTGGTAGGAGAACCGCACCGGCTTGCCGCCGCTCCAGACGCCCGGCACCGCGGTGAGGATCTTTCCGGCGACCGGGCTGCCGACGACCGACGGCGCCGTGGCGACCGCGGCCGCGCCGCCGGGATAGTGCGCGATCGCGGTGGTCGCGGGGTTGTTGCCGTTCATCCGGTCGCCGTCCGAGCAGTGGACGAAGCCGGGCACGGTCGAGCAGTCCGTCCACTGCCACCAGGTCCAGCCCTTGCCGCCCCAGTTCTTCGCCGGCACGATCGGCGCGGCGTTCTTCGTCCAGTGCGCGATCCAGAGCCGCGTCCCGGACGAGGCGAAGGACGTCGAGTCGGCGACGGCGGTCTTCCAGAAGTTGGGCGAGACGTAGATCGTGCCGCGGATGCCGGTGCGCGCGTAGACCTCGTCCAGCCACGCCTTCACCCACTGCTGGAGCTGCGTCGTCGTGAGCGTCCCCTTCGCCTCGAGGTCGAGGACGGGCGGCAGCTCGCCCGCCTGCGGCTGCGCGACGTCGACGAAGTGGTCGGCCTGCGTGATCGCGCTGGCGGCGATCGTCGCCGTGCTCGTGCCGGCGGGGCGGGCGAAGTGGTACGCGCCGAAGCGGATCCCGAACGCCTCGGTGCCGGCGCGGTTGATCGAGTAGGTCGGGTCGATCAGCGTCGTCCCCTCGGTCGCCTTGCCGAAGACGAACGAGTAGCCGCCGCTGGCCACCCGGATCCAGTCGATCTGGCCGTTCCAGACCGAGACGTCGATGCCCTTCGCCTGCGCCGCCGACCGCGCCGGCGCAGCGACGGCCAAACTCACCGCGAGGGTGAGCAGCGCAAGCAGGCCGCGGCGTACTGCAATCGTGACCCCCACGATGGTCCGAGGCTAGCGAAGGCGTGTTTGGGACGGGTAAAGCGTCAGCGCGCGAACGCCCGGGCGAGCGAAAGGGGCCGCTCGCGCTCGATCTGCCGCCGGATCATCGGGCGCAGCAGCGGCTCGGCGACCCGCATCCCGCCCTTCATCGTCAGCTCGACGGCGCAGGAGACCCGGGTGGCGCCGTCGCCGTCGGACGCGAACTCGAAGCGCACGTGCGCGTCGGTGCGCGGGTTGCGCGCGTCGAACGAGAGGAGCCGCGGCCGCTCGTACGCGTCGATCGTCGTCACGTAGTGGCCGACGCGGCGGAACTCCTCCTCCCAGACCGTCCCGAGGCCGACGGGGCCGGGGGAGACGCGCACGACGTTCGACGCGTCCGGGTTCCACTGCGGCTCGTTCGCGAGGTCGGCGACGTAGTCGAAGACCTCCTCCACCGGCCGCTCGATCCGCGTCTGCCAGGTCGCGCGGATCATGCGACCGCCGCCCCCTCGGCGGCCAGCTGCTCGCCGAAGCGGGCGCGCCGGACGAAGCGGCCGCTCCCCGGCGCCCCGTGGAACTCGCCGTTCTCGACGATCACGTTGCCGCGCAGCAGCACGAGCTCCGGCGCGCCGACGACCTCGGTGCCCTCGTAGAGGTTGTAGTCGCACTTCGAGTGCGACCCGGCGGCGGAGAGCGTCTCGCGCCTCTCCGGGTCGAAGATCACGAGGTCCGCGTCGGAGCCGACCGCGACCGTGCCCTTGCGCGGGTAGAGCCCGAACAGCTTCGCCGGCTGCGTGGCGAGCAGGTCGACCATCCGGTTGAGCGAGATGCGGCCCTCGTTGACGCCGAAGTGGTGGATCATCTTCAGCCGGTCCTCGAGTCCGGGGCCGCCGTTCGGGATCTTCGTGAAGTCGTCCTTGCCGAGCGTCTTCTGCCCGTCCCAGAGGAAGGCGCAGTGGTCGGTCGAGATCGCCGAGAGCGCTTCGGTGCGGACGGCGTCCCAGAGGACGTCGTGGTTCGCCGCGTCGCGTGCCGGCGGCGAGTAGACGTACTTCGCGCCCTCGAAGCCGGGCCGCGCGAGGTCGTCGATCGAACGGAAGAAGTACTGCGTGCACGACTCGCCCCAGACGCGCCAACCCTGCCGCCGCGCCTTCGCGATCGGGTCGACCGCCTCCTTGCACGTGACGTGGACGACGTAGAGCGGGGAGCCGGCGACGTGCGCGAGCTGGATGGCGCGGTTCGTGGCTTCACCCTCGAGCTCGGGCGGTCGCGTGAGCGCGTGGTGGATCGGCGCCGTGTCGCCGCGCGCGAGGGCCTCGTTGACGAGCACGTCGATCGCGTCGCCGTTCTCCGCGTGCACCATCACGAGCGCGCCGCTCGCGGCCGCGACCTCCATCGCCCGGAAGAGCGTCTCGTCGTCGACCATGAGCGCGCCCTTGTAGGCCATGAAGAGCTTGT
>DASZYW010000119.1:0-3806 GCA_035545195.1 Gaiellaceae bacterium | reverse complement strand
CGGCAGCGCCCGCGCGGCTCGGCGGCTCGTCGGGCCGGAGCTCGGCGCGGCCGAGCTGGCCGAGGCGCTGCGCATCGTCGGCTCCAGGTCTCCGCGCGCGATCGCGCGCCGCTACGGCGTCGACCGCTCGCGGGCGCGGATCCTCGCGGGCGGGATCGTCCTGCTCGCCGAGGCGCAGCGCCGGCTCGGCGTCCCGCTGCAGGTCTGCGACGGCGGCATCCGCGAAGGCGCGGTGCTCGCGTCGGCGCAGGCGCTCGCCGCCTAGTCGGCCGGGATCGCGCGCACGGCGATCCCGTTCTCCAGCACGACCGCGGCGCCCTTCTTCAGGTCGAAGCGGAGCAGCTCGTAGATCACGTCGCCGTGCGTGCAGGCGACGACGCCGTCCTCGGCGAGCACGCCGGCCGCGGCGCGGCCCGCGCCCTCGGCGAGCCGGTCGTCGATCTCGACCTCGATCCCGAGCGCGGCGGCGAAGGGCTCGAGCGTCTCGACGCAGCGGACGTAGGGGCTGGAGACCGCGCGCCGCGCGCCCGCGGCGACGAGGGCGGGAACGAGCGCCTCGGCCTGACGGCGCCCCTTGCGGTCGAGCGGCCGCTCGCGGTCGTCGCCGTCCCAGGTGCTGCGGTCGCCCGCCGACGCGTGGCGGAGCAGGACCGACGTCACTCGAGCTCCGCCAGCAGCTGCACGTCGCGTCCGTAGCTGAGCAGCGCCGCGGCGTCGGCCGGCTCGAGCCAGCGGATCTCGTCGATCTCCTCGTTCGGCTCGAACGCGCCGCCGGCCGCGCGCATCAGCCACCAGCGCACCCGCTTCGGCCGGTCGTGGGCGTCTCGGTACTCGGTGCTCGGGAGCTCGCGGAGCGGCTCGCACGCGAGGCCCGTCTCCTCGCGGACCTCGCGCAGCGCGCACTCGAGGTCGTCCTCGCCGGGCTCGGCCTTGCCCTTCGGCAGCGTCCAGTCGTCGTACTTCGGCCGGTGCACGAGCAGGACGCGGCCGTCGCGCACGACGAGCCCGCCCGCGGCCCGGACTACCTCGCCGCGCTGGCCAGCTTCCGCCACGTCTTCTCCCACCGTTCGCGCGCCTCGGCGCGGCGTGCGCGCTCGCGCTCGATCAGCCGGCCGGCCGCGAGCGCCTGCTCGGGCGACGCCGTCGCGGCGAGCGCGCGCAGGCGCTCCTCGGCGACGACCGCGTCCTGGTGTTCGCCGAGCACGTCCTGCAGCTTCTTCGCGCGAGCGACGACGGCGTCGCGGCCCGCGAGCTCCGCCGCGTAGCGCGCCCGCTTGCCGAGTTTGCGCAGCTCGTGCAGCTCCTCGTCAGGAGGCTCCGGCGCGAGCTTCCGCCGGGCTTTGCGCGCCTTCGCGAAGGCGCGGAGCGCGAGCTCGTCGAGCGAGGTGTCGGCGCCGCTCGGCTCCAGCCCGTCGAGCGTCGCCGCGAAGTCGTCGAGCAGCCCGAAGTACCGCTCCGAGTCGAGGGTGCGAAGGAGGGCGCGGCGGGCGCGGGCGCGTTCGCGTCCCAGCGCGCGCAGAAGCGTGCGCACCGCCTTCGCGTCTTCCTTCGGCAGCTCGGCGGCCTCCGCGTCGAAGCGCTCGCTCAGCACGTCGAGGTCGCGCACGGCGCCGAGCACGGCTCCGAGCTCCTTCAGCCGGTCGGCGAGCGCAGAGGTGTCGGTCGCGACGAGCGGCCGGCCGGCGCGGAGGAGCGCGCGGGCGCGGCGGACCGCGACGCGCATGTCGTGGAGGCTCTCGGGATCGGCGCCGAGCCGGGTGCCGGGGTCGTGCGCGTAGACCTCCCGCAACTGGTCGCGCAGGCGCGAGCGCAACGCGTCGAAGGGCGTCGCGGGCGCCGCCGAGGCGCCGTCCCGCCCGAGCGCCCGGAAGAGCTTCGGCACGCCGCCGCCCCGGCGCGCGCCCGCCTCGGCGAGCTCCGCGGCGATCCCGTCCAGCCGCTTCGGGTCGCCCTCGCGCAGCTCGATCTCGACCTCGACGAACCCGTCGGCGACGCTCAGCGCGTCCATCACCGCCACCTCGTCCACGGTCACCTCGGCGGTCGTGCCCGCGCGGGCGACGAGCTCGCCGCGCCGGCGGGTGCGCAGCTCCGCGACCGGGGCGAGCGGGCCGCGGCGGAGGTGCGCCGTCAGGAGCCGCGCCAGCGCGGCCGGAGGCTCCGCAGGCCCTCCCGGCTCCTCCAGCTCCAGGCGCGCGCCCGCAGAGGGGAGCTTCAGCTGCCAGACGCTGCGGCCGTGCTCGGTGCGGCGGCGCAGCGTGATGCCCGCGTCCGCGAGCGAGCCGCCCGGGACGTCGTGGTAGACCGACGTGAAGAGGCGGGACTCGAGCGGCTCGCCGCCCAGGTCGGGGAGCCGGAAGCCTGCCGGCGCGTCGAGCTTGCGCTCGTGCTCGAGGTGGGCGCGCACGGGGCCACGATAGAGGCGGAGTGCGCGCGGAACGCGACCGTCACCGGACCGTCACAGCCTGTCTTCCCACCGCCCCGGCGCCCGCGGATACGTTCGAGTCCACCCTCCGCACGAGCCGAGAGTCGACGGCGCCCCGGAGTTCCGGGGCGTCGTTCGTCTCGGCGTAACAAGGTGGTGACAGGAGGTTCGGGGCGGTGGGCGGCGGGAACCCGCGGCCCATGACCAAGAAGACACTCATCCTCGCGGCGACGCTCGCCGCACTCGCCGCGCTCGCAGGGTGCGGCGGCTCCGGCTCCACCACCACCGGCGGCGTCCAGGGCGCCCAGCACAGCCAGAGCAGCAGCGTCCTTGTCGGCGCCGGCAGCACGCTCGTCGCGCCGCTGGTCGGCGCCTGGCAGGGCGACTACGAGAAGCAGCACGGCGTCACGATCACATACGGCGCGATCGGCAGCGGCGGCGGGATCGAGCAGATCAGCGCGCGCACCGTCGACTTCGGCGCGAGCGACGCGCCGCTTACCGGCAGCCAGAAGGCGAGCTGCAAGGGCTGCGTGATGATCCCGTGGGCGCTCGCCGCGACGACCGTCGCGTACAACCTCCCCGGGCTCTCCCGGCCGCTGAGGCTGACCGGGCCGGTCCTCGGCCAGATCTATCTCGGTCGGATCGAGCGCTGGGACGACCCGCAGATCGCGAAGCTCAACCCCGGTGTCTCGCTTCCCGGCACGGCGATCAGCGTCGTCTACCGGAGCGACGCGAGCGGCGACACGTTCGCCTTCACCGACTACCTCTCGCACGTCAGCCCGTCGTGGAAGGCGAAGGAGGGAGGCGCGACCACGGCGGTGCAGTGGCCGACCGGCACCGGCGGGAAAGGGAACGCCGGGATCGCCGCGGTAATCGAGGAGACGCCCGGCGCGATCGGCTACGTCGCGATCGCCCAGGCGAAGGGCTCGAAGCTCGCGACCGCCCTGATCCGGAATCGGGCCGGCAGGTATCCCGCGCCGTCGTCCGCGACGATCGCCGCCGCCGCCGCGTCCGCCAGGTTCCGCGCGGACAACAGCGTTTCGATCGTCGATCCGCCCGCCTCCGCCGGGAACGCCTACCCGATCTCGACCTTCACCTACGCGATCGTTCCCAGGAGCTCGTCGAAGCTCGCGCGGCTGAAGGCGTTCTTCCGCTTCGCGGTGACGAAGGGGCAGAGCTACGCGACCGCGCTCTCGTTCGCCCCGCTCCCCAGAAGCGTCGCCTCCCACGACCAGCGCATCGTCGCGGGGTTGTAGCGCGGCAGCCGGCGGCGGGCGAGCGTCAGTCGGAGCGCGCCCGCCGTTCCGACCGCCACGCTCGCGGCGCCCTCGGTCACGTGCAAGGCGAGGCCGGCCGAGAGCGCGGCGACCGGCGAGGCTCCGTG
>DASZYW010000118.1:0-2624 GCA_035545195.1 Gaiellaceae bacterium | reverse complement strand
CGTCACCTTGACGAGCGCGAGCTCGAGCGGGAGCCGCGGGTCGCCGCCCTGGCGCATGTCGTCCACCGCGAGCGCGAGCAGGTCGAGCAGCCGGATCAGCGCCGGCTCGCCGAGCTGCGCGGCCTGCTGGCGCAGCTTGTCGCGCACCTCCTCGGTGACCGGCAGCGACTCGGGCACGTCGCCCACCTGCTGCACGAGCATCAGGTAGCGGAGGTGCTCGATCAGGTCGGAGACGAGGCGGCCGAGGTCGTGGCCCTGCTCGGAGAGCTCCTCGACGAGCGTGAGCGAGCCGGCGCTGATCCGGCTGCTCGACCTGCTCGCGCTCGCGGTGGACGACATGCGCCAGGGCGGCGACCCGCGGCTCCCGCTCGAGCTCGCGCTCGTCAAGGTGACGCGCCCCGCGAGCGACCTCTCGCGCGAGTCGATCGCCTTCCGCCTCGAGCGGCTCGAGCAGGGGACGACCGCGCCTACGCCTCCGCCCTCGCCGGCGCCAGCGCCGGCGCCGGTCGCGGCAGCGGAGCCCGTCGAGATCGAGGTTCCCGCTCCCGTCCAGGGTCCCGTGGCGGTCGGCGCGCCGGGGCTCGAGCTGGCGCAGCTGCAGGAGGCGTGGTCGCGGCAGATCCTGCCGGCGGTCGAGGAGCGCGGCGGTATCCCGACCGCGTCGCTGCTCCGCGAGGCGCGGCCCGCGGAGCTCGACGGCGACACGCTCACGCTCGAGTTCGCGCCCACCGCGCAGTTCCACCTCGACCTCGCGCGCGATCCCAAGAACGCCGGGCTCCTCGTCGACGCCCTCTACGACGTGACGGGCCGCAGGCTCTCCCTCGAGTTCGTGCTCGGCGACGCGGTCGAGGCGGCCGCCGAGCCCGAGGAGCCCGCCGGCGAGGAGAAGATCCTCGAGTTGCTGAAGGAGACATTCGACGCGCGCGAACGGGGTAGCGAGTAGCCCGGATGTCCTTCGACATGAACAAGCTGATGCAGCAGGCGCAGCAGATGCAGGAGCAGATGCAGCGCATGCAGGAGGAGGCCGCGAACGAGACCGCGCAGTCCTCGGTCGGCGGCGGCCTGGTCAAGGTGACGGCCAACGGCGCGGGCGCGGTGCTCGCGATCGAGATCGCGCCGGAGGCGATCGACCCGGACGACCCGGACGCGCTCGGCGACCTCGTCCTCGCCGGCGTGAACGAGGCGCTGCGCTCGGCGCAGGCCGCCGTCGAGGCGAAGGCGCAGGCTCTGATGAGCCGGCTCGGCCTCGGGGGTTAGGGTTCCGCGGCGTGCGCCCGCTCCTCTCGAACTGGATCTTCCTGGCGATCGTGCTGGCCCTGATCGGGATCGTCGTCTGGGGCTGGGCGTTCGACTTCGGCACGTAGATCGACCTGGGCCGTCCGAGAGGGACGGCTAGATTCAGCCGGTGCTCTCGCCGGCCGTCGACAATCTCGTCGCGCAGCTGACGCGCCTGCCCGGGATCGGCTCACGCACGGCGCAGCGGCTCGCGTTCCACATCCTGCAGGTGCCGAAGCAGGAGGCGATCGCGCTGGCCGAGGCGATCCACGAGGTGAAGGAGCGCGTCCGCTTCTGCCGCGAGTGCGGCAACCTGACCGAGGAGGAGCTGTGCGCGATCTGCCTCGACTCGCGCCGCGACCGGACGACGATCTGCGTCGTCGAGCAGCCGGTCGACCTGCTCTCGCTCGAGCGGACGGCCGAGTACCGGGGTCTCTACCACGTGCTCGGCGGCGCGCTCTCCCCGCTCGACGGGGTCGAGCCGGAGAACCTCCGCATCGACGAGCTCTTCCACCGGATCGACCGCAACGGGGTCCGCGAGGTCGTGCTCGCCACCAACCCGAACATGACCGGCGAGGCGACCGCCGCCTACCTCGCCGACCGGCTCCGCGACCGCGTCCGCGTGACGCGGCTCGCCAGCGGCCTCCCGGTCGGCGGCGACCTCGAGTACGCCGACGAGGTCACGCTCGGCCGGGCGCTCGCCGGCCGCCGCGAGATGTAGCGCGCAACCGCGCGGCCGTCCCTCCCGTTAGAGCCGCGACACCTGAACAGGAGGGAACCGCATGGGCATCAGTGTCAGCCTGCTTCTCATCGCCGCCGGCCTGATCCTGCTGGTCGTGACCGCGCTGAACGCGATCGGCTGGATCCTGCTCGTCGTGGGCGTCGTCGGCATCGTGCTCTCGCTGATCTTCTGGTCGGCGTGGGGCGGATTCGGCGGCGCGCCCGCCGGTCGCCGGCGCACGACCGTGATCGAGGAGTAGCTCTCGGGCGGGGTCCGTGAGGGGCCCCGCCTACACTTCAGCCATGGCCGCGACCGAGTTCGAGAGCGTCCCCGAGATCTCGGCGGACGCGGAGGCGCATGCGCCGAACGTCCTCGTGATGAAGTTCGGGGGCACGTCGGTCGGCGACGTCGAGAAGATCAAGGATGTCGCGCGCCGGCTGGTGGCCGCGCGCGAGGCGGGGAACCGCGTCGTCGCAGTCCTCTCCGCGATGGGCGACACGACCGACGAGCTGATCCGGCTCGCGCACGACATCTCGCCGAACCCGGAGCCGCGCGAGTACGACATGCTGATCTCGGTCGGCGAGCGGATCTCGAACGCGCTCTGCGCGATGGCCGTCCACGACCTCGG
>DASZYW010000117.1:0-3995 GCA_035545195.1 Gaiellaceae bacterium | reverse complement strand
ACCGGCGTGTCGATCCCGTCGAGCATGCGGACGTCCTCGCCCTCGACGTAGACGTTCACGTGCGGGACGAGCTCGTCGTCCTCGACCAGCTGACGGCCGAGCGCGGGGAAGCGGGCGGCGAGGTCGTCGAGCAGCTCGCGCACGGTGCCGCCCTCGGCGGTCACGTGGCGCTCGCCGCCTGTCTCCGAGCGAAGCGTGGGGGGAATCCGGATCGTCGTCATGCGTGCGCTGGCCTCCCGGAGCAGAACTCCACGTAGTCGATGTACTCGGTGATGGTCGGGTGCTCGCCGCAGACGGGGCAGTTCGGGTCGCGGCGGAGGGTGACCTCGCTGAACTCGGTCGCGAGCGCGTCGAAGAGGAGCAGCCGGCCGGCGAGCGACTCGCCGACGCCGAGGCAGAGCTTGAGCGCCTCGCTCGCCTGGAGCGAGCCGACGATCCCGGGCAGGACTCCGAGCACGCCGCCCTCGGCGCAACTCGGCGCGAGCTCCGGCGGCGGCGGCTGCGGGAAGAGGCAGCGGTAGCACGGCCCCTCGTGGGGCTTGAAGACGGTCACCTGGCCCTCGAAGCGGTAGATCGAGCCGTGCACGAGCGGGATGTCGTGCCAGACGGCGGCGTCGTTGACGAGGTAGCGCGTCGGGAAGTTGTCGGCGCCGTCCACGATCACGTCCCAGCCGTCGGCGAGGATCCGCTCGACGTTCTCGGAGGTCAGCCGCTCCAGGTAGGGGACGACCTCGACGTCGGGGTTGAGCGCCTGGATCGTCCGCTGCGCGGACTCTGCCTTCCAGTCGCCGAGCCGTTCGGTCGAGTGCGCGATCTGGCGCTGCAGGTTCGACTCGTCGACCCGGTCGTCGTCGACGATCCCGAGCCGGCCGACGCCCGCGGCGGCGAGGTAGAGCGACGCGGGCGAGCCGAGGCCGCCGGCGCCGATCAGGAGCACGCGCGAGTCGAGCAGCTTCAGCTGGCCGGCCTCCCCGACCTCGGGGATGAGCAGGTGGCGGCTGTAGCGCTGGCGCTTCGTTCCGTCGAGCGAGCGGGGAAGCTCGGTCGGAAGTCCGTTCCGCTTCCACTCGGTGAAGCCGCCGACGAGCGAGACGACGTGCTCGTAGCCGAGCTGCTCGAGCGTCTTCGCGGCGAAGGCGGAGCGGTTGCCGACGGCGCAGTAGAGGACGATCGGCTGCGTCTTGTCCGGGGCGGCCTGCTCGATCCGGGACTCGAGGTTCCCGCGCGGGATGTGGACCGCTCCGGGGAGCCTGCCCTCGACCCACTCGTCGAGCTCACGGACGTCCACCCAGAGCGCGCCGTCGAGCGCCTGCGCGCCCGAAGGATCGATCTCGTCGATCTCGGACTTGACCTGGGCGAGGAGTTCGCGGTAGCTCGGCATCGCTTTCCGAAAGATAGCGAGGCCGCGTAGGGCTACGCTCGCCCGCGTGGACCCCCGCCTGCGAGTGCGCGCGATCGTCGCGCTGGCCGCCGCGGTCGCCGTGGCGGCGGTCGTCGGGATCACGGTCTGGCAGACGCACGGCGAGCGCACCTCGGTGCCGGGCGCCGTGATCGCGCCGCGCGCCGGCTCGCCGAGGCTCTGGCTCGACTTCGGGGTGCGCCGCGACGCGCAGAGCCGCGCCCTCGCACGCGCACAGGCCCTCTACAACGAGGGCAAGGCGACGCAGGCGGCGGCGATCTTCGCGCGCTACCACTCGCTGGCGGCACAGGTCGGGCTCGCGTTCACCTCCTGGAGAACCGACGGCTTCGCGACGATCAAGAAGCTCGCCGCCGACAACCTCGCGAGCCCGCTCGTGCAGCTCCACCTCGGCTGGGCCGACTTCTGGGCCGGCCGCAACGCCGACGCGGTCGCCGCCTGGGAGAAGGCCGCGCAGCTCGGACGCGACTCGCCGTACGGCGTCGACGCGCTCGACGCGCTCCACCCGACGCTGAAGATCCCGGGGCTGCCGCCGATCGTCACCGGCCTCGCCGCGCCGAAGGGGCTCGTCGGCCGCACGCCCGCGGCGCAGCTCGCCCTCCTCAAGGCGCAGGCGTCCGGCGGCAGCGCCGACGCGAAGCTCCGCTACGGCGTCGCGCTCTGGAACCTCGAGCGGCCGGTCTCCGCCGAGCGGCAGCTCGCCGCCGCGGCGAAGCTCGCGCCGAACGACCCGGTCGCGCGCGTCGCCGCCGCGGTCGGCCGGTTCACGAAGGCGAACCCGGCGGCCGCGTTCGGGAAGCTCGGGCCGCTCACCGCGGCCTTCCCGAGCGCGCCCGTGGTCGAGTTCCACCTCGGGCTGCTCCTGCTCTGGATCGCCGAGGTGAAGAAGGCGAAGACGCACCTGCACGCAGCGATTGCGGACGGCCCGCAGACGGTCTACGCGAAAAACGCGAGGGTGCTGCTGGCGAGTTTGGCCAACAATGGGACCAAGTAAGGAAAATATGAGCCGAACGGCCTATGGCCCCCGTCCGGTGTGCGTGGCACAGTGCGGCATCTTCGGCGACGAGCACAGGAGCGGTCAGGCGGACGGCCTGCCGGGGGAGGCACAGCGTGACCACAGGGGTTGAGCAGGAGCAGGTGCCCGGACTGGCCGACGTCCTCGAGACCGCGGAGGCCCGGACGCTGATCGAGGCCGCGCAGGCGGCCGGCTCGGTGAGCACGGACGAGATCGCGCTGGCGCTCGACGAGCTCGATCTGGATGCGACGCAGATCGACGACGTCTACCGCGCGCTCGAGGAGCTTCAGGTCGAGGTCGTCGGCGTCTCGGGCGGAGACGACGAGAAGGAGGAGCAGCGGGTCGAGGAGGAGGCGCGCGAGGTCTCGACCGACGCGCTGCAGCTCTTCCTCAAGGACATCGGCAAGGTCGACCTGCTGACGGCGGCGCAGGAGGTCGAGCTGGCGAAGCGCATCGAGCGCGGCGACCACGGCGCGAAGCAGGAGATGGTCGAGGCCAACCTCCGCCTCGTCGTCTCGATCGCGAAGCGCTACCGCAACCAGGGCCTGCCGTTCCTGGATCTGATTCAAGAGGGCACGATCGGCCTCGTCCGCGCGGCCGAGAAGTTCGACTACCGCAAGGGGTTCAAGTTCTCGACGTACGCGACGTGGTGGATCCGCCAGGCGGTCGCCCGCGCGCTCGCGGACAAGGCGCGGACGATCCGCATGCCGGTCCACGTCGTCGAGAAGCTGAACAAGATCGTGCGCAGCGAGCGGAAGCTGCGCGCCGAGCTCTGCCGCGAGCCGCTCCCGTACGAGATCGCCAAGGACCTCGACCTGCCGATCGAGGAGGTCGAGCAGATCCTCCGCTCCTCGCAGGCGCCGGTCTCGCTGGAGAAGCCGGTCGGCGACGAGGAGGAGTCCGAGTTCGGGCACTTCATCACCGACGAGAACGCCCCGCTGCCGGACGAGATCGCCGAGACCGCGATGCGCCGCGAGACGCTGAAGCGGATCCTCTCCACGCTCTCGCACCGCGAGCGCCGCGTCCTCGAGCTCCGCTACGGGCTCGACGGCGAGCACCCGCGCACGCTCGACGAGGTCGGGCGGACCTTCAACGTCACCCGCGAGCGCATCCGCCAGATCGAGAACCAGAGCCTCAAGAAGCTGCGCGCGCTCGCGGACTCGCACAGTCTCAAAGACGTCGCCTAGCTCGGCAGGAACGCCTCCAGCGAGCGCCTGATCCCGGCCGCGTCGAGGCCGTGGGCGGCGCGGTGCTGCTCTCCGGTGCCGTAGCGGCGGAGCTCTTCGTTTGGCACGCCGAGGGCGAGCAACCGGTGCGGGCGGTCTGAGAGGGCGGCCGACACCTCCGACGCAGAGGTGCCGGCCTGGTAGGGCTCGACCAGGACGACGTCCGTCGCCGGGAGGGCGGCGCGGACGGCGGCGCGGTCGAACGGGCGCACCGTCGCGGTGTAGGCGACGGTGGCGTCGAGCTGGGCGGTCGCCTCGAGCACAGGCGCGAGCGTGGGACCGACCGCGAGCACGAGCGGCGCCGCCTCGCCGCCGCGGCGCAGAACCGAGAAGCCGT
>DASZYW010000116.1:0-5045 GCA_035545195.1 Gaiellaceae bacterium | reverse complement strand
GCGCCACGCGCCCATCAAAGCAGCGCCATGCTTTACCCGAGCCTTACCAGCCTCCCGCTTAGGTGTTTCGGTATCCGATGCATCGCCCAGGAGGTACGTATGAGAAACGACACCCATAGGCGGCGTTGGCCCGCCGCACTCATCGTTGCCGTGGCCGCGCTTGCGATCGGCGCGCTTCTCGGCCTGCCGCGCAGCGGCATCGCGGCGAACCCCGCGACACCCGCCAACACCTCTCCGCCCAGCATCTCGGGCACCTTCCAGGAGACCGACACGGTCACCGCGGCGACCGGCAGCTGGAACAACAACCCGGCCTCCTACTCCTACGTCTGGGAGCGCTGCGACGCCGACGGCGGCAGTTGCGCCGCGATCTCCGGCGAGACCGGCCAGTCGATCCAGCTGCACACGGCGGACGACGGCCACACGATCCGCGTCGTCGTCACGGCGACCAACAGCGCGGGCTCCGCGACCGCGACCTCCGACCCGTCCCCGACCGTCGCGAGCACGAAGGGCCCGGGGAACTCGGCGCTGCCGACCGTCACGGGCACAGCGCAGGACGGGCAGACGCTGACCGCGTCGACCGGCTCGTGGACGAACAGCCCGACCTCCTACACGTACGTGTGGGAGCGGTGCAACAGCGCGGGAGACGCCTGCACGGCCATCTCCGGCGCGACCGCCCAGACGTTCCAGCTCTCGTCGGCTGACGTCAACTACACCGTCCGCGCGGTCGTCACCGCGAAGAACGCGGACGGCACCGCGACGGCGACGACGGCTCCCACCGCAACCGTCGCCGCGAAGAGCTCGGCGTCGCTGCCGCAGAGCACCACCGCGCCGGCGATCACCGGCACCCCGACCGTCGGCTCGGCGCTCACCGGCAGCCAGGGAACCTGGAACAACTCGCCGTCGAGCTGGGCCTACTCGTGGAGCCGCTGCGACACGAAGGGCGACGCCTGCGGCGCGATCGCAGGCGCCACCGGGACGTCGTACACCCTGACCCAGGCCGACGCGGGCTCGACGCTCCGCTTCACGGTCACCGCGACGAACTCGGCCGGCTCCTCGCAGGCGATCTCGGCGCCCAGCGCCGTCGTCTCCTCGGGGTCGACGACGACCACCGCCGCGGACGGCTGCCCGTCCGGCACCGGGTTGATCCAGATCTCGGATCTCGCGCTCCCGGCACGGCTCAACATCGACGAGCAGACGATCACGCCGGGCGTGGTCACGCCGTCCACGGGCACGGTCCAGCTGCACTTCCGCGTCACCGCGTGCGGCGGCCGCCCCGTCCAGGGCGCGCTGGCCTTCGCCTCGCCGGTCCCGTACAACCAGTTCTCCGCCGGACAGGCGACGACTGGTCCGGACGGCATGGCCACGATGACGCTGAACGAGCGGTCCGGCTTCCCGGCCGCGCGGCGGCAGGAGCTGCTCGCCGTGTTCACGAGGGCGACGAAGCCGGGCGACAAGCCCCTCGGCGGCGTCTCGACCCGCCGTCTCGTCACCTTCCCCGTCCGCCTGCGCTAGTCGCGGCTACCCGACGCTCGAGCGGGCGAGCTCCTTCGCCCGCTCGAGCGTCAACCTCTTGCCCTCGAGCCGGTAGGTGAGCGTGCCGCGCTGCCAGATCAGCGTGTTCCCGGCGAGACGCGGCGGCGCCGCAGGCGCGACGAAGACGTGCTCCGCGCCTGCGATCCAGATCGCGGGCTCGGTCGGGGCGAGCTCCAGCGCGGTCGTGTTCGTGCTCGCGCCGGCGATCTTCTTCAGGACGGCCGGGTTCGACCCGGCCCGGAGCTCGGAGAGCAGCACCGGCTCGCCGCCGTCGGAGAAGAGCGCGGAGACGACGCCGTTCGAGCGGTAGAGCGGCGCGTGCACGCCGGCCGGGAACGCGAACGGCCGCCCGAGCAGCTGCGCCGCGTCGGCCTCCGACACCGGCTCGCCGAGCGTGGTCGCGAGCGGGCGCTCCTCCGCCGGCGGCAGCGTCCGGACCCGCTCGATCGTCACGCCGCCGAGGTGGAGGAAGCGGAGGATCGCGCCGCGCGAGTCCGGCACCGCGAACGCCGCCGCCAGCGCCGCCGCGGCCGGGGCCGCGAGCGCGAGCCAGCGGCGCCGGCGCCGCGGCGCGACACGCAGATCGAAGACGGGAGTCGCCGGCCACGCCACCTCGGTGGCGAGCAGCTCGAGCGCGTGCTCCAGCTCAGGCATAGCTCTCCCGCAGCCGCTCGAGCGCACGCGAGGTGCGCGACTTGACCGTGCCCGGCGCGACGCCGAGCGCCGCCGCCGTCTCCGCCTCCGAGAGCCCCAGCAGGAACCGGTAGGCGAGCACGGACGCCGCCTCCTCCGGCAGCGCGGAGAGCGCGTCGAGCAACGCGCGGCGGTCCGGCTGCTCGGCGACCGGTTCGGCCGCGGCGCGGAGCGCGAGCCCGAGCCGCCGCCCCGCCGAGCGCCTCCGGTTGCGCGCCTCGTTCGCGACGATCGCCAGCAGCCACGGCCGGAACGGCTCGCCCTCGCGGAAGCGCCCCAGCGCGCGCCACGCCTTGACGAGCGCGTCCTGCACCGCGTCCTCGGCCTCCGCGGCGTCTCTGGTGATCACGTATGCCACGCGGAACGACACCTCCAGGTGCGGTCGGACCAGCTCCGCGAAGGAGTCCTCCACCCTCGCTATTTCAACGCAGCGACACGGCCCATGTCGTGCGGTCGATCGCGCGGTAGACCTTGCCGCCGGGCCTGAGGAGGAGCAGCCTGTCGCCCGCGAGCCGGAGCGAGAAGCGGGAGAGCGGTCCCTGGTCGCCCGTCCAGGCGAAGCCGACGCAGTGCGCGACGCCCGCGACGGTGTCGAGCGCGTGCACGAACGGGAAGCCGCCGGGGTTGGTGTAGAGCGTGTAGACCCAGCGCCCGCTCGCCGTGACGACGCGCGTGTCCGGGTACCCCTCCATCGTCCACGACTTCTGCGTCTTGTCCGCGATCCGGCCCGGCAGGAGCGTGTGCGTGCGCAGGTCGAAGGCGCGGACGACGTAGTGCTGGAAGTCGTCGAGCGTCGCGTGCTGGATCAGGTAGAGCGTCGAGCCGTCGGGCGAGAGCGCGTCGAACTCCCACGACCCCTTCAGCGCGATCCGGTCGAGCACGGCGAGGGTGCGCGTCGAGACGATCCGGAAGCTCGAGGTCGGCTCGATGCCGACGCTCTGGAGGACGAAGGCGTGCCCGTCGCGGAACATGCCGAGCGTCTTCCCGTGCGTGGTGATCATCGTCGGGATCCCGAACTGGCCGGGGATCGTCGCGCCCCGGACGACCGTGCCCGTTCCGGGCCTGACGGCGACGAGCCGGGTTCCCTCGGCGGACTTCGCGGCGCGGAACGTGAGCTTCCCGTCCGGGGCGGCGACGCCCTGCGCGTTCTGCATGCCGTACGTCCCGGGATACGCCGCGAGCGCGGGGGCGGCGAGCGCCAGCGCCGCCACGGTGACTGCGAGAAAGGTCTTCATGCTGCATCTACACCGCAGCGGGCCGAATCGTTCCCTAGCCGTGGACCAGCGCCCGGAGCCGCGCGCGGTAGACCTGCATGTCGGCGTGCTGCCAGTCGGCGTGCGTCTGGTGCGCCCACGGCTTGTAGAGCTCCCTGTGGAACGGGCTGGTGAGGCTCTCGTTGTGGCCGATCACGTTCTTCAGCGCGATCCCGTAGCGCTGCATCAGCCAGGCGGTCAGCCGGAGCGAGGAGCGCATCTGGGCCGCGTCGTGCAGCACCTCGGCGTCCGACGTGCCGACGTGCTCGATCCCGATCGCGACGTAGTTCAGGCCGACGGTGTGGCGGCACATGATCGTAAGCGGCACGAGCTGGTAGATCGTCCCGTCCTTGTCGATCACGAAGTGGGCGCACGGGCCGGGCAGCTCGCCGAGCTCGACGTCGGGCCGATCCGAGGCGAAGTAGTTCCAGACCGAGGAGAAGCTCTCGGTCGCCGTGTAGTGCTCGACGATCACCTGCGGGCGCAGCCGCCACGAGCGAATCCCGTAGTGCTTCTCGCTGTAAGCGGCCATCTCGGCCTTGCGCGCGGCGCCGAACGGGATCGGCTTCCAGACGATGTGCGGCTTGACGAGCAGCGCCGTCACGAGGACGAGCGGGAGCATGGCGGGCACCGTAGCGCCGAGCTACGCTTGCCGCGCCGTGTCGAGATAACGCGTCCACAAGTGGTCTTCGCAGCGAGGGATCGCCCTCGCGCGTACGCGTTCTTCCTCGAGGTGCTCCATGACACGGCTACTGATCGCGAGCTCGGCAAACGGACGGTTGAAGGCCGTGCGCCGGCTTGCCCGCCGCGGCTCGCCCGAGCTCTGCCTCGCCGAGGGCGAGCGCGCGGTGCGGGCAGCGGTGGGCGGCGGCGCGACGATCCGCGAGCTGTACGTCGCACCGGAGCTGGTCACCCGCTCCGAGCTGGTCGAGGCCGCGGAGCGCCGAGGCGCCGACGTCGTCGAGATCCCGGCGGCGGTCTTCTCGACGCTGGCCGGCGGGCGCCCGGACGGGCTGCTCGCGGTCGTCGAGCGGCCTCGGACTCCGCTGGCTGCGCTCGCGCCGGGCGCCGAGCCGCTGGTGGCCGTCGCGGTCGCGATCGAGCGGCCCGGGAACCTCGGGACGATCGTCCGCACGGCGTGCGCGGTCGGCGCCCACGCGCTGGTCGTCGCCGACCCGCGGACCGACCTCTTCCACCGCGATGTCGTGCGCGGCTCCGTCGGCGCCGTCTTCCGGCTCCCGTGCGCCACCGCCTCGACGAGCGAGGCGCTCGCCTGGCTGCGCGAGCTGGGGATCCGGGTCGTGGCGACCGCGCCGTCCGCGCCCACGCCCTACTGGGGCGTCGAGTACACGGGCGCGGTCGCGGTCGTCCTCGGCGGCGAGCGCCACGGCCTGCCGGCCGCCTGGCTCGACGCGGCCGACGAGCGCGTCGCGATCCCGATGCCCGGCCCGGTCGACAGCCTCAACGTCGCCGTCGCCGCCGGGGTCGTCCTCTGCGCCGCCGCGTCGTCCCGCCTCGGGGGCGCGTAACGCTTCCGCTAGCGGATCCGGTACACGCGCGGAGCGA
>DASZYW010000115.1:0-5508 GCA_035545195.1 Gaiellaceae bacterium | reverse complement strand
AGGGTGGCGGATGGGACTCGAACCCACGACCACCGGGACCACAACCCGGGGCTCTACCAACTGAGCTACCGCCACCGCGAAGCGGTCACAGCGTAGCGATAGGGTCCGGGAGGGTCTTGGCGGCAGACAGCGAGAGCACTCGAGCGCCGGACGTGTCCACGCTCGCGTTCGGGCGCGGGCGCGGGCCATGGCGTCAGGCTGCACGGCGGTTCCGGCGGCACCCGCTCGGGATCGCGGCGCTGCTCGTCGTCGTCGCCTTCGTCGTCGTCGCCTTCGTCACGCCCGACATCACTCCCTACGCGGGGCAGGAGCTGTTCTTCGAGTACCTCGGGAAGCCACAGCCGCCGTCGCTGCACAGCGGCCACCTGCTCGGGACCGACGCGCTCGGGCACGACATGCTGACGCAGCTCCTCTGGGCGGTGCGCGAGTCGGTGCTCGGCGGCTTCGGCTGTGCCCTCGCCGCGACCGCGATCGGCGTGATCGTCGGGATCGTCGGCGGCTACGCGGAGGGCCCGTTCGAGCGCGTGATCGCCTGGCTGGTCTCGGTGATGGTGACCGTGCCGGCGCTCGCCGTGCTCCTGATCGTCGTCGTGCACTACTCGCCGCTGGCGCTGTGGGTCTTCCCGGTCACCCTCGCCGCGTACATGTGGACGTACGTCGCCCGCGCCGTGCAGGCGAGCTTCTCGACCCTGCGCTCGCGCGAGTACGTCGAGGCCGCCCACGCCGCGGGCGCCTCGCCGCTGCGGATCGTCTTCCGGCACCTCCTGCCGAACACGCTCGGCAACCTGCTCGTCGCCGCGACCGGGATCGTCGGCCAGTCGATCGCGCTGATCGCGACCGCTGTCTACTTCGGCTTCGGCAACCAGCAGTCCGACCGGCCGACGCTCGGCAGCCTGATCTCGAACGCGACCCACGCGAACCCGCTGACCGGCACCGTCGAGCCGTGGTGGCTGCTGGCGCTCCCGATCGCCACGCTCGGGCTGCTGCTCATCTGCCTCAACTTCGCGGCCGACACGCTCGACGACGTGCTCGAGCCGGCGAGGGCGGCGTGACCGTCTACGCGCTCCGGCGGCTCGCGTTCGGGCTCTCGCTCGTGTGGGCCGCGTCCGTCGTCGCCTTCGTCGTGTTCTGTCGCTCGTTCGACCCGCTCTGGACCTACGCGCTCTGCCGGCCAGGCTGCGACCCCGCGCGGAACGCGGTGATCGCGAAGTTCCACCTCGACGACTCGATCGTGCACCGCTACCTGCTTTGGCTGACCGGCCTCGTCCACCACGGCTTCGGGGACTCGGCGGTCGACGGGTTCGCGATCGGTCCGCAGCTCCTGCGGTCGGCCGGCGTGACCGCGCAGCTGCTCGCGGCTGGGTTCGTCCTCACGCTCGTGTTCAGCGTCCTCCTCGGCGCCGTGGCGGCGCGTCGCCGCGGCGCCGTCGACGGCATCCTGCGCGTGCTCGGCTACTTCACCTGGTCGCTGCCGACCTTCACGATGGGCCTCCTGCTGCTGCGCTGGCTGGGGCCGACGCACTGGTTCCCGGCGTGGTACGCGGGCCACGGCCCGGTGCACTGGATCCGTGCGATGGCGCTTCCCGCCGCGACGCTCTCGCTCGGGCTGATCGGCCTCTACAGCCGGTACGTCCGCACGTCGATGCGCTCCGAGCTGCGGCAGCCCTACGCCGTCGTCGCCCGTGGGAAGGGCCTGCCGGAGTCGCGGGTCGTCTACCGGCACGCGTTGCGCAACTCGCTCGTCCCGTTCATGAGCGTCCTCTCGCTCGACCTCGGCGCCGTGGTCGGCTCCTGTCTGGCGGCGGAGTACATCTTCAACATGCCGGGCCTCGCCTACTTCTTCCTCGGGGGTTTGCAGCGCGCCGACCCGTTCGTGCTCACGGCGATCGTCGTCGCCATCGCCGTCCTCGTCGCGTTCTTCTCCCTCATGACGGATCTGCTCGTCGGCTGGCTCGATCCCCGGGTCGCAGTCGGCTCGAGAGCGCTTCGATAGTGTCCGCGCCCAGGTCGTGGCAGTAGGCGGCGAGAGCAGCGCGGGGTCGGACGCCGGCGCGTGGGCGGGCGCGCGCAGCCACGGACCGTGGCGTCAGGCCGCCTCGCGCTTCCGGCGGCGTCCGCTCGGCATGGCCGCGCTCCTCGTCGTCCTGGTCTTCACGATCGTCGCGTTCATCGCGCCGCGGATCGCGCCGTACGCAGGCTCCCAGCTCTTCTTCCAGTTCCTGAACGACCCGCAGCCGCCCTCGCTGCACGGCGGCCACCTGCTCGGGACGGACGTGATCGGCCACGACATGGCGACGCAGCTGCTGTGGGCGATCCGCGAGACCGTGCTCGGCGGCCTCGGCTGCGCGCTCGGCGCGACCGTGATCGGCGTCGTCGTCGGCGCCGTCGCGGGGTACGTCGGCGGGATCCTCGAGCAGCTCCTCGCGTGGCTCGTCTCGGTCGTGGTCGCCGTGCCCGCGATCGTCGTGCTCGCGATCGTCGTCGTGCAGAAGTCGCCGCTGCCGCTCTGGGCGTTCCCGGCGACGCTCTCGCTCTACCTCTGGACGTACGTCGCGCGCGCAGTGCAGTCGAGCTTTGCGACGCTGCGGGTACGCGAGTTCGTCGACGCGGCGCACGCCTCCGGCGCGTCGGCGCTGCGGCTCACGTTCCGGCACCTCTTGCCGAACGCGATGGGCGCCGTGCTCGTCGCCGGCACGGGGGTGGTCGGGCAGTCGACCGTCGTGATCGCGACGGTCACGTTCTTCAAGTACGGCAACCAGCAGTCGGACCGGCCGACGCTCGGCGGGCTGATCTCGAACGCGGCCGCGGGGACGCCGTTCGCGCCGACGCCGTGGTGGGTGTGGGTGCTCCCGACGGTGACGCTCGGGCTCTTCCTGGTCTGCGTCAACTTCGCGGCCGACTCGCTCGACGAGGTGCTCGAGCCGGCGGGCAGCGCATGATCGGCTACGTCGCGAGACGGATCGTGTTCGCGCTCTCGCTCGTGTGGGGCGTCTCGTTCTTCGCCTTCGTGATCTTCGGGCTCTCGTTCGACCCGCTCTGGCAGTTCGCGCTCTGCCGCCCGGGCTGCGACCCCCAGCGGAACGCGCTGATCGCGAAGTTCCACCTGCACGACTCGATCCTTCACCGCTACTGGATCTGGCTGACCGGCCTGCCGAGCCACGGCTTCGGGCAGGCCGCCGTGCCGCAGTTCCGCAGCGCCACGCAGGACATCGGGCCGCCGCTGCTCCACGGCGCTGGCGTCACCGCCCAGCTGATGGCGGCCGGGCTCGTGCTGACGCTCGTGTTCAGCGTCCTCGTCGGCGTCGTCTCGGCGAGGCGCGGCGGTCTCGCCGACGCAGGCCTGCGCCTGCTCGCGTACGTGTCGTGGTCGCTCCCGACGTTCCTCACCGGCGTCCTGCTCGCGCTCTGGCTGCTCCCGACCGGCTGGTTCGCGAGCGCGATCCTCCCGGGCGCCGGCGTCGTCCACTGGATCCGCCTGATGGCGCTGCCGGCGGTCACGCTCGCGCTCGGACTCGTCGGCCTCTACAGCCGCTACGTGCGCTCCGCGCTCGCGGCGGAGCTGCGCCGCCAGTACGCGGTCGTCGCGCGCGCGAAGGGGCTGAGCGACTCCCGCGTCGTGTACCGGCACGCGCTCCGGAACTCGCTCGTCCCGTTCGTCAGCGTCCTCTCGCTCGACATCGGCGCGGTGCTCGGAGCGTGCTTCGCCTCGGAGTGGGTCTTCCACCTCCAGGGGCTCGCTTCGTACTTCGTCGCCTCGATGAGCAACGCCGACCCGTTCGTCCTGACCGCGATCGTCGCCATGGTCGCCGTGCTCGTCGCCGCGTTCGCGCTGGTCACCGACCTGCTCATCGCCTGGCTCGATCCGCGTACGCCGCTCGCGAACGCGTGACCCAGGTAGTGTCCGCTGCCGTGACCGACGCCCTGACACAGCTCAAGACCCGGCTCGAGGAGATCAACGACCTCGGCAACGTGACCGGCCTGCTCGGCTGGGACCAGCGCACGAAGATGCCCGCCGCCGGCGCGATGATCCGCGGCCGCCAGATGGGCCTTCTGCAGCGGCTGGCGCACGAGAAGCTGATCGAGCCGGAGGTCGGGAAGCTGCTCGACGAGCTCGGCGACTCGCTCGACCCCGAGACCGACGACGGCGCGTTCGTCCGCGTGGCGCGGCGCGAGTACCGGAAGGCCGTCCAGGTCCCGCCCGAGCTGAGCGCCGAGATGACCCGCGCCGCGGCGGAGGGGGCAGGCGCGTGGATGGAGGCGAAGCAGAAGTCCGACTTCTCGATCTTCCTGCCCGCGCTCGAGCGCAACGTCGAGCTGCGCCACCGCTACATCGCCTGCTACGAGCCGCGCGAAGAGCCCTACGACGTCCTCCTCGACGACTTCGAGCCGGAGATGGAGACCGCCGAGGTGCGCCGCATCTTCGACGAGATCAAGCCGGAGATCGTGGAGCTCGTCGCCGCGCGCCGCGACGTCGACGACTCGTTCCTCACCGGCGACTTCCCGGTCGACCGGCAGGAGCAGCTGTCGCACGAGATCATCGAGATGTTCGGCATGCGCCCGAACTCGTGGCGGATCGACGAGACGGAGCACCCGTTCGCCGGCGGCCCCGGCAACGACGACATCCGGATCACGACGCACTACCACCCGGACAGCCTCGAGTCGCTCTTCTCGACGATGCACGAGTACGGGCACGGCCTCTACGAACACCAGATCCCGCACCGCTTCGCCAGCCTCCCGATCGGCACGGGCACCTCGCTCGGCCTGCACGAGTCCCAGAGCCGGCTCTGGGAGAACCTCGTCGGCCGGAGCGAGCCGTTCTGGCGCTTCTACTACGAGCGTCTGCAGTCGCGGTTCCCGGAGCAGCTCGGCGGCGTCTCGCGGGAGACGTTCGTCGCGGCCGTGAACAAGGTGCAGCCGTCCCTGATCCGCATCCGCGCCGACGAGGTCACGTACGGCCTGCACGTGATCCTGCGCTTCGAGCTGGAGCAGGACATCGTCAACCAGCGCGTCGAGCTGCGCGACCTCCCCGACGCGTGGAACCAGAAGGTGTGGGACTACCTCGGCGTCGAGGTGCCCGACGACGCGAACGGTGTCCTCCAGGACATGCACTGGTCGGCCGGCCTGCTCGGCTACTTCTCCACCTACCTGCTCGGGACGGTCATGTCCGTGCAGATCTGGGAGAAGGCGTGCGCCGACATCGGCGACATGGACGGCAAGCTCGAGCGCGGCGAGTTCGCCCCGCTGCGCGAGTGGCTCGGCGAGCACGTGCACGCGCACGGCGCGAAGTACCCGCCGCAGGAGACGCTGCGCAAGGCGACCGGCGCGACGATCGACTCGCGCCCGTACCTCGCCTATCTCCGGCGCAAGTACGGCGCACCGGTCGCCGCGTAGGAGCGGTCAGGCGACACCGGGCGGCGCGGGATCGTCCGCGTCCTGCTCGAGCACGAACACCTCGACGGCGATCGCCTCTGCGACGTCCACCTGCGAGAGGAAGGAGCGCACCCGCCG
>DASZYW010000114.1:0-4554 GCA_035545195.1 Gaiellaceae bacterium | reverse complement strand
CCGTCTGCTCGCCGTCGCGCAACGTCGTGTCATAGAGGCCGACGGCGCCGCCGACCCGGTAGGGGTCGTTCAGGGAGCCGGTCCAGATCAGGTCGCTCACACTCGCACCACGCCGTCGGGGAAGCTCGACAGCTTCTCGACACCGTCGGACGTGACGAGGAAGTTGTCCTCGACGCGCAGGCCGCCGCCGCCCTCCCAGTAGACGCCCGGCTCGACCGCCAGCACCATCCCCTCCGCGAACGCGCCGCCCGCCGCCTGGTGCGGGTACGGCGGCTCGTGCGCCCGCGCGCCGACGCCGTGGCAGATCGGGTGCGTCGGCTGGCCGGGATACCCCATCTGGTCGAGTCCTTCTCGGACCGACCTGTCCAGCTCGGCCATGAGTGCTGTAGGTGTACACAGCTGTAGGGCGGCGGTGTACACATACATCAGGTCGTTTTCGAGCTGTGCGTACTCCGCTTTCAACTCACCCACGACCAGGTTCTTCGTGTGGTCGGCCCAGTAGCCGTCGGCGCAGACCCAGATCTCGAAGAGGACCGGCTCGCCTTCGACGACGGGCAGGTCGCTCGTCGCCGTGAACGTCTTGATGCCGCGACCGGCCCAGACGAGGGAGAACGGCAGGGCGAGCTCGACGTCGTCGCGCGCGGTGCCTTCGCCGTGGACGTGGCCCTGCCAGAGCGCGGCGACCTGCGACTCCTTCATCCCCGGCTCGAGCACCCCCCGGACGTGCTCCATCGCGTCGGCGGCGATCTCGTTCGCGATCCGCAGCCGCGCGATCTCCTGCGGCGTCTTGATCGCGCGCGCCCGCGCAAGCAGTGCCCCGCCGTCCGCCGCGTCCGGGAATGCGTCGAACCACGCCTTCGTGAACGTCGTCGGCTCGCCCACCATCCGGTCGGCCGCCTGCGTCCCGAGCGAGAGCTCGACGCCGACCCCCCCGTAGCCGCGCGCCGCCTCGACCGCCGCGTCGAGCGTCCGCGCGAGCGGCGGCCGCGGGTCGTCGGCCGCGTAGCCGCGGACGTAGCGCACCTCTCGTGTCCACGCCGTCCGCTCCGCGTCCTCGGCCGACGCCTCGAGGCAGACCAGCACCGGCTCCCCGTCGCGCGGGAAGACGCAGGCGTCGTAGCCCTTCATCCCCCAGAAGTTGGTCAGGTAGAGGACGTTGTCGGGCGCCCGCACCACGAGCGCGTCGAGCCCCTCCTCCGCCATCAGCGCGCGGACGCGCTCGAGCTTCGCGTCGTCGCGGGCCCAGCTCACAGGTAGTGCTCTTCGAGCCGACCGCGCTCCCGGTCGGCGTCGACCATCATCCGGACGAGCTCCGGGAAGCGGACGGTCGGCTCCCAGTCGAGCTTCTCCTTCGCCTTCGAGGCGTCGCCGATCAGCACGTCCACCTCGGCCGGACGCAGGTAGCGCTCGTCGGTCGTCACGTGCTGCCGCCAGTCGAGCCCGGCATAGCCGAACGCCTCGTCGAGGAACTCGCGCACCGAGTGCGTCTCCCCGGTCGCCAGCACGTAGTCGTCCGGCTCGTCGGCCTGGAGCATGCGCCACGCGCCCTCCATGTAGTCCTTCGCGTAGCCCCAGTCGCGCTTCGCGTCGAGGTTGCCGAGCACGAGCGACTCCTGCTCGCCACGGAGAATCGCCCCGAGCGCCCGCGTGATCTTGCGCGTGACGAACGTCGGGCCGCGGCGAGGCGACTCGTGGTTGAAGAGGATCCCGTTGACCGCGTACATGCCGTACGCCTCGCGGTAGTTGCGCGTGATCCAGTAGCCGAAGACCTTCGCGACGCCGTACGGGCTACGCGGGTGGAACGGTGTCTCCTCGGTCTGGGGCGACTCGCGCACGAGCCCGAACATCTCGCTCGAGCCGGCCTCGTAGAAGCGGCAGCGGACGCCCTCCTCGCGGATCGCGTCGAGCAGCCGCAGCGTGCCGACGCCGGTGACGTCGGAGGTGTACTCGGGGATCTGGAAGCTGACGTGGACGTGGCTCTGCGCGCCGAGGTTGTAGACCTCGTCCGGCCGGATCGTGCGCATCAGCCGGTTCAGCACCGAGCCGTCCGCGAGGTCGCCGAAGACGAGCTCGACGTCGTTGAAGATGTGGTCGATCCGCGGCGTGTTGAAGGAGCTCGAGCGGCGGACCATCCCGTAGACCTCGTACCCCTTCTCGAGCAGGATCTCGGCGAGGTACGAGCCGTCCTGGCCGGTGATCCCGGTGATGAAGGCCTTCCGCTTCGCGCTCACCAGCGAACCTTCGCAGGAGCAGGCTCGCCGTGCGCCTCCTCCCAGCCGACCACCGGGTTGCGGAGGACACCGACGCGCTCGATCTCGGCCTCGATCACGTCGCCGGGCTTGAGATAGAGCGAGGCCGGGTCGTCGCTGAAGCCGGCGACGCCGGAGACGGTGCCGAGCGAGAGCACGTCGCCGGCCGAGAAGCCGAGCGGCGAGTAGTGGGAGACGATCTCGGCGACCGAGCCGGACATGCGGCTCATGTTCGACGACTGCCGTACCTCCCCGTTCACGCGCAGCTCCATGGAGAGGTCGTGCGGGTCGCCGACCTCGTCCGGCGTGACGATCCACGGTCCCAACGGGCAGAACGTGTCGATCGCCTTGCAGAAGGAGAAGACGCCGCTCCGCATCTCGCGCCGCTGGATGTCGCGCGCGGTGACGTCGTTGAAGACCGTGTAGCCGGCGACGTGATCCATCGCCTCCTCCGGCCCGAACCACTTGCCCGCCTTGCCGATGATCACGGCCAGCTCGAGCTCGTAGTCGAGCTCCTCGGTCAGGTGCTCCGGGTAGACGATCGGCTGCTCGGGCCCGACGATCGCGTCGACGTTCTGGAAGAACATGATCCAGGGCGCGATCTCGTGCGACCAGGCGACGTTCTTCGACTCCTCCTCGTGCTCCCGGAAGTTGCCGGCGGTGTGGAAGAACTTCTTCGGGACGATCGGCGCGCGGAGCGTCGCCTCGGCCAGCGAAGTGCGCTCGCCGGTCTCGCCGGCGCCGCCGCGCTCGAAGTACTCGCGCGTCGTCGGCACGTCGAGGCGGACGAGCTCGTCGCCCTCGATCCGCCCGACCTTGCCGTCGTCGTAGGTGGCGAGCCTCATCGGGAGCGGAGATACGCGAGCACGTCGCCGGCGTTCGCGTCGGGCGGGAAGACGGGGTGGAAGACCTTCACGACGCGCGCATTCTGCGCGACGAGCGTGAGCCGCTTGTAAAGGGTCAGGCCCGCGATCTCGAAGGTCGGCAGGCGCAGCGCGGCGCCGAGCTTCCGCTCCGGGTCGGAGATCACGGGGTAGGGCATGTGGTTGCGCTCCGCGAACTCGACCTGGTCGTCGAGGCTCTGCACGGAGAGGCCTGCGACGCGGACGCCGAGCGCCGCCAGCTCGCCGTGCAGGTCGCGGAACGCGCACGACTGCGGCGTGCAGCCGCGCGCGCCTGGGGTCTCGTCCCAGCCGGGAAGCAGCGGCTCGCCCGGCTTGCCGCTGCGCGGGTAGACGTAGAGCACGTCCACGTCGCGGACGTTCACCGGGCCGAGCGACGACTCGAGCACGAGGTCCGGCAGCTCCAGCCCGGTGAGGTGGTCGGCGGCGCCGTCGTCCTCCGGCACCGGCAGGTTCGGCGGCAGCGTCAGGAAGTCGCGCGGCGGCTCGGTCACGCGACGCCGCAGACCTTCGTCGCGACGCGCGCGTACGTCTCCGCGGTCTTGACGAGGCCGTCGATCTCGAGGTTCTCGCCCAGCTCGACGTCCATCAGCCCGGTCGAGGTGCCGTAGTTGACGGTCGGGACGCCGTAGCGCGTGAGCGCGGACGCGTCGCTGAACCAGCGCGTCACGTCGCGGCCCGGCGCCTCGCCGAAGACTTCCGCGTGCGCCTCGTCGATCGCGGCGACGAGCTCGTGCCCCTCCTCGATCTCGGCGCCGGGCGCGGTCACGTAGACCTCGCCCTCGGCGCCGTGCGGGAGGCCGCGCACCATCTCCAGCACCTCGCGGCGCGCAACCGCCATCGGCTTCGTCGGCGGCACCCGGACGTCGAGGAAGAGATCGGCGTGGTGCGGCGTCCGGGAGACGCGCCAGCCGAAGCCGGCCTCGACGGCGCCGACGTTGACGATCGCCTTCGCGCCGCGGTACGCGTTCGCGGGATCGTCCTCCCAGGTCGGGATCCACTGGAGCACCGCGTCGAGCACGTCGCGCAGGCGCAGGATCGCGTTCTCGTCGCGCCGCCCCTCCGAGAACGCGGTGTGGATGAAGTTGCCGTGCACGCGGATCCGCAGCCAGAGCGCGCCGAAGTGGCCGAGCACGACCTTGCCCTCGGTCGGCTCCCCGAGCAGGCACATGTCCGCGACGCCGCCGTGCGAGACGAGGTAGCGCGTGCCGGCCGCGTACCCGCGGTACTGCGCGCCCTGCGCGTCGCCCTGCTGCGTCTTCTCGATCTCGCCGCAGACGGCCGCGATCAGGACGTCGCCGCGCAGCCGCACGCCGGCGTCCTGGAGCGCGCGCACCGCCTCGACGTAGCAGGCGAGCGCGCCCTTCATGTTCGAGATCCCGAGACCGTAGAGGCGGCCGTCC
>DASZYW010000113.1:0-3780 GCA_035545195.1 Gaiellaceae bacterium | reverse complement strand
AGGCGAGCCGCCGCCGGTCGAGGAGATCGAGCGCGTGCACGCGTTCCGCGAGGTCGTGCGCAGCCAGCTGGCGAGCCCGCACCGGCTCCGCGACCTCGCGATCTCCGGCGACGACGTGATCGCGCTCGGCATGGCGCCCGGCCCGCGCGTCGGCCAGCTCCTGAACGAGCTCCTGGACGAGGTCGTCGACGAGCCGGCGCTGAACACGCGCGAGGAGCTGCTCGAGCGGGCGCGCCGGAAGGTGCGGCCGTGAGCGTCGAGACGCTGCCGTGGGCGGCGCCGGGGCCGTACCGCGTCGCGTTCTCGACGCGCCTCGGCGGCGTCAGCGAGGCGGAGTTCGCGTCGCTCAACCTCGGGCTCAAGACCGACGACGAGCCGGAGCGGGTGGGGGAGAATCGGCGCCGCCTCTGCGCTGCGGCCGGCGCCGATCCGGCGGCGGCGACGATGGCCTGGCAGCAGCACGGTGCGCGCGTCGTCCGCGCCGAGGCGCGCGGCCTCGAACCGGGGACGGTCTACGAGCAGGCGGACGGGCTCTGGAGCGACGAGCCCGGGCGGGCGATGCTCCTGATCACCGCCGACTGCCTGCCGATCGCGCTCGCGCGCGCGGACGGCGCCGAGCCTGCGCTCGCCGTGCTGCACGTCGGCTGGCGCGGCCTGCTGGACGGAATCGTCGCCGCCGGCGTCGCCGCGCTCGGCGGTGGAAGCCTCGCCGCCGCGATCGGCCCGGCGATCGGCCCGTGCTGCTACGAGGTCGGGGACGAGGTCGCCGAGCCGTACCGCGCCGCGTTCGGGGCAGGCGTCGTGCGCGGCCGCAACCTCGACCTCTGGACGGCCGCCGAGCGCGCGCTCCGCAGCGCAGGCGTCGAGCGGGTCGACCGCTTCGACCTCTGCACCGCGTGCGACGAGCGGCGCTTCTTCTCGCACCGCCGCGACCGCGGCCGCACCGGCCGCCAGGGAGTGATCGCCTACGTCGCCTGACGCCGTCCGCGAGCGGTACGAGCGGATCCGGGCGGAGGTCGGCCCGGGCGTCACGGTCGTCGCCGCGACGAAGTACGTCTCGCTCCCGGACCTGGCCGTCCTGGCCGAGGCGGGCGTCGAGGTGGTGGGGGAGAATCGCGCCCAGGATCTCGCCGCCAAGCACGCCGAGTACGGCGACGCGTTCCGCTGGCACTTCATCGGGCACCTGCAGAGCCGCAAGGCGCCGACGGTGAACGAGCTGTGCGAGCTCTGCCACTCTCTCGCCTCCGAGTCGGCGGCGCGCCGGCTCACGATCCCCGCGCTCGTCGAGATCAACCTCTCCGGCGAGGAGTCGAAGTCCGGGATCGCGCCGAGCGACCTGCCCGCGTTCCTCGAGCTCTACCCGGACGTCCGCGGGCTGATGACGATGCCGCCGTTCTCGACCGACCCGGAGGCGTCGCGGCCCTACTTCAGCCGGCTGCGCGAGCTCGCGGCGGCGCACGGCCTGCGCGAGCTCTCGATGGGGACGAGCCAGGACTACCGCGTCGCCGCCGAGGAGGGAGCGACGTTCGTCCGGGTGGGTGCGGTCCTCTTCGGACAGTAAGATCCTGCGCAACCATGGGGCTCGCAGACGTCTGGAGCCGGACGCTCGTCTACTTCGGCATCGCCGAGGAAGAGGACTGGGACGACGACGGCTACTACACCGAGGAGGACCTCGCCGAGGAGTACGGCGAGCGGAACGTGCGCCGGCTCGCGCCGCGCCGTCACCGCCGCGACGACGTCGACGACTGGACCGATCCCGAGCCGGAGCCGGCGACCGTGCAGCGCCAGAGCATCCTCCGCCCGCAGGCGCAGGGGCGTTCCGCGGAGCCGCGCCGCCTACGCGGCGTCGACGGCCCGGCCGCCGGGCGCGTCCACCTCGTCCTGCCGCGCAGCTTCAACGACGCCCAGCAGGTCGCGGACCGCTTCAAGGAGGGCGTGCCGGTGATCCTCAACCTGCAGGGCGCCGACCAGGAGCTGTCCAAGCGGCTGATCGACTTCGGCAGCGGCCTCACCTACGCGCTCGACGGCGGCATGCAGCGCGTCGCGGACAAGGTCTTCCTGCTCACGCCGCGCAACGTCGAGCTCTCCGCCGAGGATCGCGCCCGCATGCTCGAGCGCGGCTTCTTCAACCAGGCATAGGAGAACCCGCGGCGGCGGCGAACGAGCGTCCGAATGGGCGTTCATGCCTCCGCAACCGTGCTCGCCGACGCGATCTCGCAGGTGCAGACGTTCGTCAGCGTCTTCGCGACCGTCTACACGCTCGTGATCCTCGCCTACATCCTCACGAGCTGGGTGCGGCTGCCGTACTCGACCTGGCTCAACCGGATCCAGCGCTTCCTCTACGACGTGACGGAGCCGTACCTGCGGCTCTTCCGGCGCGTCCTGCCCGGGACCGGCCCGCTCGACTTCTCGCCGATGCTGGCGATCATCGTGCTCTGGGTCGCCGAGCAGGTGGTGGTTCGGATCCTCGACCAATTCCACTAGAGGGGAGACCCGATGGCACTCACACCTGTCGAGATCAGGCACATGACTCCGGGCCGCGGCCTGTTCGGCTACAAGGCCGGCCCGACCGAGCGTCTGCTCGACGAGATCGTCGCGAGCTTCGAGGACGTCTGGCGCGAGCGCGCCGACCTCGCCGACAAGGTCGAGCAGCTCGAGACCGACCTCGTCCGCTACAAGGAGCTCGAGACGCTGCTCCGCTCCACGCTCGTCTCCGCCGAGAGCGCCTCCGCCGACGTGAAGGAGAAGGCGCGCCGCGAGGCGGAGCTGATCCTCACCGAGGCGCACGCCGAGGCGCGGAAGATCCAGCGCGAGGCGATCGCCGACAACGAGCGCCTGCGGACGGAGTCGCGGAAGCTGCGCTCGCAGCTCGCCGCCGCGCTCGCCGCGATCGAGGAGCCGGACCGCGCTGCGGCCGAGGCCCAGCCCGAGGCCCAGCCCGAGGCGGGGTGGCTCAGCTTCGGCGAGCCCAAGACGGAAGCCGCCTGACGCCCGCGTAGACTTGACGGCGTGGGGGCCGAGTCCACACGCCTGAAGCTCCGCGTCAGCCCCGGCGCCGGCCGCGCCGCCGTCGTCGGACGGCACGGCGACGCCTGGCGCGTCCGCGTCACCGAGCCCCCCGAGCGGGGACGCGCGAACGACGCCGTCGTCCGTCTCCTCGCTGAGGCGCTCGCGGTGCCGCGCAGCGCCGTCACGCTCGTTTCGGGCCACGGCGCGCGGGAGAAGATCGTGGAGCTGGCCGGGTTGGGGCCTGGGCTGGTCGCACGCCGGCTCGAATCGGCGGCAGCGACCGACCGCGGCAGAAAGGACAGACGGCCATGAGCACGATCGACACGCAGCGTTTCCGCGAGGCGCTCGAAGAGGAGCGCGCCCGGATCGAGCGCACGCTCGAGGCGCTCCGCGGCGATCACGCCGGCACGCTCGACGACGAGGTCGAGGAGGTCGCCGGCACCACCGACAACCACCTCGGCGAGACGGCGTCCGCAACGGTGAACCGGGAGATCGACTACTCGCTCGGCGAGAACGCCGAGGACGTCCTCGCCCGCATCGACGCCGCGCTGAAGCGGATCGGGGACGGCACCTACGGGATCTGCACGGCGTGCGGCCGCGAGATCGCGCCCGAGCGGCTGGAGGCGACGCCCTGGGCCTCGCTGTGCATCGACGACGCGCGACGGCTCGAGGGCGCGTGAACGAGCCGGCGCGCCCGCTCGACGTCCGGGTCGGCTCGAATCCCGACGGGCTCGCTCCGCTCTCGGTCGCCGAGCGCTCGTTCGCGGCGTC
>DASZYW010000112.1:0-6882 GCA_035545195.1 Gaiellaceae bacterium | reverse complement strand
GACGGGGAGCGGACGGCGGTGGTGGCGATCGCGCCGGGGTTCGGCCAGCCGCGCCCGCACCGGCTCGGCGAGGCGCGCGGCCTGCACGTGCACGAGCTCGGCGACGACGGCCTGACGATCGAGACGTACACGTGGCGCGGCGCCGACTGGGCGCTCGCGGTGCGGCGCTGGTTCCCGCGCTAGGAGGCTGATCCGCGGGTGAGCGGGCGGTGCTGGACGAAGCGCCGGTGCAGGTAGAGCAGCAGGATCGCGCCGATCACCGAGAAGACGATCCCGCCCGCGTGGCCGAGGAGCAGGAAGGCGACGATCCCGCCCAGGAACGAGCCGGCGAGGCCGAGCCCGATCGTCGCGAGGATCCCCATCGGGTCCGGTCCGGGCAGGGCGAGCCGCGCGAGCGCGCCGACGATCAGGCCCCAGAAGGCGAGAAAGAGGATGAACCAGAGCACCATCGCTAGCGGAGCCTCTCGAGCAGCCGCGTTCGCGAGGCCTGGTACTCCTCGTCGTCGAGGACGCCCGCGTCGTGCAGTTCCTCGAGCAGGCCGAGATAGTGGGCCGGGTTCTCGTCGGGCGCGCCGGGATGGTCGGGGCGCGCCGGGCGCGGCGGGCCGACGAGCGGGCCTTGCGCGACCGGCGTCCCGATCCGGTCGGGGTCGATCCCCGCCTTGTGGAGCCGGTCGCGGTACGTCTGGACGCCGACGCCGCGCTTCGGGAAGCGGTACGCCTCGGGGCCGACGAGCGGGCGGCGCTGGACGAACCGCCGGTAGAGGATCACGAGCACGATCGCGGCGAGGAAGCCTCCGGTGCTGATCTCGTACGCGTCGCGCAGGCCGGCGGCGTACGCGATCCCGCCGCCGATCACCGAGCCGGCGAGGCCGATCAGGATCGTCAGCCACGCCGGCATCGGGTCGGGGCCCGGCACCGCGAAGCGCGCGAGCGCGCCCGTGACGAAGGCCGAGATGAGGATCCCGATCACGGTCCCGGCGGTCACCGAGGCGAGCAGCATTGGCGGAGCTTAGTGCGCGCTCAGGCGTGCACGTGTTCGCGCACGCGGGGCGCGGCGCTCGTCTCGAGCTCGCCGAGCAGGCGCCACGAGATCGCGGCGATCTCGTCGACCGCCCGCTCGAACGCGGCCTCGTTGACGCGGGACGGCTTCCGGTAGCCGCTGACCTTGCGCACGTACTGGAGCGCCGCAGCGCGGGCCTCCTCGGCGCTCGCCGCTGGCTCGACGTTGTAGAGCGTGTGGATGGACCGGCACATGCAGCGGAGAGTACGTGACGCCGAGTGTCACGAGAGTGTGCCGGTCCGTGCGGCCATGTCCGCGCCGCGAGACCGCGTCCCCGCGGGCGCGCATGTCCGCCGCGGCCACGCCCCGGTGTCAGACACCGGCACGAGAGCGTGACGCGCTCGCGATGTCCCGCAGGGACAGGAGCGCTACGCCGCCGACGCCTCGAGCGCCTGCAGGTCGCGGCGCAGGTCCTTGATCTCGTCGCGCAGCTTCGCGGCGTACTCGAAGCGGAGCTCCTCCGCGGCGACGTACATCTCCTCCTCGAGCGTGACGACGAGCTTCTCCAGCTCCTCGCGCGACATGCCCTCGACCTGCTTCGCGCCGCGCCGCCGGCGCGCGGGGACGTGCGGCGCCTCCAGCTGCAGCAGCTCCGCGATGTCCGAGACGCCCTTGGCGATCGTCTCCGGCACGATCCCGTGCTCCTCGTTGTAGGCGAGCTGGATCGCGCGGCGCCGGTTCGTCTCGTCCAGCGCCTCCTTGATCGCTTCCGTCTGCTTGTCGGCGTACATCAGCACCTTGCCGTTGACGTTCCGCGCCGCGCGGCCGATCGTCTGGATCAGGGAGGTGCGCCCGCGCAGGAAGCCCTCCTTGTCGGCGTCGAGGATCGCGACCAGCGACACCTCGGGCAGGTCGAGCCCCTCGCGCAGGAGGTTGACGCCGACGAGCACGTCGTACTCGCCGAGGCGCAGCTCGCGGACGATCTGGATCCGCTCCAGCGTGTCGATCTCGGAGTGGAGGTAGCGCGCCTTGACGCCCGACTCGAGCAGGTAGTCGGTCAGGTCCTCGGCCATCTTCTTCGTCAGCGTCGTCACGAGGACGCGCTCGCCTGCCTGCTCGCGCCGGCGGATCTCGCCCAGCAGGTCGTCGATCTGGTTCCGGGTCGGCCGGAGCTCCACGTCGGGGTCGACGATCCCGGTCGGCCGGATCAGCTGCTCCGCGACGACCTTCGAGTGGCGCAGCTCGTACGCGCCGGGCGTCGCGGAGACGAACACGATCTGCGGCACCTTGGCGAGGAACTCGTCGAAGCGCAGCGGCCGGTTGTCGAGCGCGGACGGGAGCCGGAAGCCGAAGTCGACCAACGTCTGCTTGCGGGAGCGGTCGCCCTCGTACATGCCGCCGATCTGAGGAACCGTCTGGTGCGACTCGTCGATGAAGACGACGAAGTCGTTCGAGAAGTAGTCGAGGAGCGTGTGCGGCGCCGAGCCCTCCGGCCGGCCGTCGAGGATCCGCGAGTAGTTCTCGATCCCGTTGCAGAAGCCGAGCTCCTGCATCATCTCCAGGTCGTACTCGGTGCGCTGCCGGATCCGGTGCGCCTCCAGGAGCTTGCCCTCCGCCTCGAACTTCGCGACCTGCGCCTCGAGCTCGCCGCGGATCTCGCCGAGCGCGCGCTCGATCGTCGGCTTCGAGGTGACGTACTGCGTCGCCGGGAAGACGGTGATCTCGTCGTGCTTCGAGAGCACCTCGCCGGTGAGCGGATCGAAGTGGGCGATCGACTCGACGAGGTCGCCGAAGAAGGAGATCCGGTACGCCGTCTCCGAGTACGCCGGCTGCAGCTCGACGACGTCGCCCTTGACGCGGAAGCGCCCGCGTCCGAGCAGCGTGTCGTTGCGGACGTACTGGATGTCGATCAGCTTGCGGAGCATCGCGTCGCGGTCCTGCTCCTCGCCGACCTGGACGAAGACGACGCGCTCCTTGTACTCCTCCGGCGAGCCGAGGCCGTAGATGCAGGAGACCGACGCGACGATGATCACGTCGCGCCGCGAGAGGATGTTCGAGGTGGCGGCGTGGCGGAGCCGGTCGATGTCGTCGTTCCGCGAGGAGTCCTTCTCGATGTAGAGGTCGGCCTGCGGCACGTACGCCTCGGGCTGGTAGTAGTCGTAGTAGGAGACGAAGTACTCGACCGCGTTGTGCGGGAAGAACTCGCGGAACTCGTTGCAGAGCTGCGCGGCGAGGGTCTTGTTGTGGGCGATCACGAGCGCCGGCTTGCCGATCTCCTCGATCGTCCACGCCATCGTCGCCGTCTTCCCGGTCCCGGTCGCGCCGACGAGCGTCGAGTAGCGCTGGCCGTCGCGAAGGCCGGCGGCGAGCGTCTCGATCGCCTTCGGCTGGTCGCCGGTCGGCCGGTAGGCGGCGGTTGTTTTCAGCTCGGCCACGGGAAACAGCGTATCCAGTGGCCGATTCCCCACCGTACGGCGCGTACGCCGCGATCATGGGCACGTTCGGCGCCGGTCTCGCGCTCGCCGGCGCGCTCTCGCGGGCGCTCGACCGCGACCCGCTCGAGCAGTCCACGCTCGACCTGGCGATCCTCGGGCTGGCCACGTTCAAGGCGGCGCGGACGCTGGCGCGCGACGAGGTGGCGAGCTTCCTCCGGGAGCCCTTCGTCGCCGGCGACGCGCACGAGGGCGGCGAGGCGCCGGTCGAGACGGGAGACCTGCGCCAGGCGATCGGCGAGCTCGTCACGTGCTCGCGCTGCGCGGGCACGTGGGTCGCCGCGGGGCTCGGCGCGACGCAGCTGCTCGCGCCGCGCTTCGGGCGGATGCTGACCTGGTCGCTCGGGGCCGCGGGGGTGAACGACTTCCTCCAGGCGGGATTCGCCTGGCTGGCGGGCAGGAGCTAGCCCGTCAGTCCCAGCTGCGACGCGTACGCGCGCCGGTAGATCACCTTCAGCCGCTCGACCTTGGCCACGTAGTCGCGCGTCTCCTCGAACTGGACGCCCTCGTGGGCGGCGCGCCAGCGGTCGACGTTCTCCTGGCCGGCGTTGTAGGCGGCGAGGGCGGTGCGCTCGTCGCGGTACTTGTCCAGCAGGTGGCGGAGGTACCAGGCGCCGTAGCGGATGTTGATCTCGGGGTCGTCGAGATCGGAGACGTGGAAGTTGCCGCCGCCGGTGTACTGGGCGATCCCCTGCGCGGTGCTCGGCGTCAGCTGCATCAGGCCGATCGCGCCGGCGGAGGAGCGCGCGTGCGCGTCGAACTTGCTCTCCGACTCGATCACCGCCGCGAGCAGCGCCGGGTTGAGGTGGTAGTTCGCGGCGTGGCCGCGGACGATCGAGGCGTACTTGAGGGGGTACCAGAGCCTCGCCCACCAGGGCGGCTCCGAGCTCTGCAGGTACGCGAACGCCCCGCCGAGCGCGGCGAGCAGCAGGACGACGATGACGACCCGCTTCAGGAGGATGCGAGCGCCTCCAGCACGGAGGCGACGAAGGCGTCGAGCTCCTCGAGCGTCCCGTCGTTGACGTAGGCGAAGTCGGCGCGGCGCAGCTTCTCCTCCTCGGGCACGAGTCTCGCTTCCCGGTCGGCGAACGCGCCACGCCTCTCCTCGCGCAGCTCCGCGGGCGCCGTCACGACCACCACTCGGTCGAACCGCGCCTCGCCGCCGGTCTCGTACAGGAGCGGGATCTCGACGACGGCGACCGCGGCGTCCTGGTCGGCGATCCAGCGGTCGAGCGCGGCGCGCACGCGTGGGTGGAGCTCCGCCTCGAGCCAGTCGAGCTCGTCGCGGTCGGCGAAGACGATCCGGCCGACCTCGGCGCGGTCGACCTCGCCGCCGGCGAACACGCGCTCGCCCCAGCGGGCGCGCAGCGCCTGCTTGAGCGAGTCGTCCTCGCGGTAGAGCTGGTGCACCGCCTCGTCGCTGGACGCGGTCGCGGCGCCGTGGCGCGCGAACGCCTTCAGGGCCTCGGACTTCCCGGCTGCGATCCCCCCGGTCAGGGCGACCGCGAGCGGGCGGCTCATCGTCTAGGCGGCCGGCTCGTCTTCGGGCTCGGCGGGAGCCTCTGCGACCGGCTCGTCGGCCTCCGCCTCGGCCGCAGGCGCCTCGACCTCGTCGGTCTCCGCAGCCTCCTCCGCCTCGGCGACGGGCTCCTCGGCCTCCTCGAGCTCCTCGGCCTCCTCCGCCTCGGCGGCGGGCTCGTCCGAGAAGACGTGCTCGGAGAGGTCGAGCGCGGGCGGCGGCGCGTCCTCGCCCGGCAGCGGCTGGACGGACATGCCGTCCTCGACGCGCTTGAGCGAGAGCGAGAGGCGCCGGCGCTCGGCGTCCACCTCGAGGATCTGCACGTTCACCTGGTCGCCCTGCGAGACGACCTCGCGCGGGTTCTCGACGTGGTGCTGCGCGAGCTCGGAGATGTGCACGAGGCCCTCGACGCCGGGCAGGATCTCGACGAAGGCGCCGAAGGTGACGACCTTCGTGACCGTGCCGCGCACGACGTCGCCCTGCTGGTAGCTCTCGAGCACCTGCTGCCACGGGTCGGTCTGGGTCTGCTTGAGGCCGAGCGAGATGCGCTGGCGCTCGCGGTCGATGTCGAGCACCTTGACCTGGACGGTCTGGCCGATCTCGAGGATCTCCGACGGGTGGTTGACGTGGCTCCACGACAGCTCGGAGATGTGGATCAGGCCGTCCATCCCGTCGAGGTCGACGAAGGCGCCGAAGTCGACGATGTTGGAGATCGTCCCCTCGACGACGTCGCCCGGGTTGAGGCGGTCGAGGATCTTCTGCCGCTGCTCCTTGCGCTCCTCCTCGAGCACGGCGCGGCGGGAGAGGACGACGTTGTTGCGCGAGCGGTTGAGCTCGATCACCTTGCACTCGAGCTCCTGTCCGAGGAACTCGTCCAGGTCCTGCACGCGGCGGATGTCCACCAGCGAGGCGGGCAGGAAGCCGCGGACGCCGAGGTCGAGGATCAGGCCGCCCTTGACGACCTCGATCACGCGCCCGGTGACCGGCCGCCCCTCCTCGTGCGCCTGCTCGATCGCCTTCCAGGCGATCTCGAAGCGCGCGCGCTTCTTCGAGAGGATCAGCCGGCCTTCGGCGTCCTCCTTGGTCATGACGAGCGCGGCGATCTCGTCGCCGAGCGAGACTTCGTCGGCCGGGTTGACCGAGCGCCTGATCGACAGCTCGGAGACGGGGATCACGCCCTCGGACTTGTAGCCGATGTCGACGAGCACCTCGTCCTTGTCAACGCGGACGACCGTGCCGTTGACGACCTGCCCCTCCTCGATGGTGGGGAAGGTCGATTCGTAGTCCGGGATCAGCTCGCCGTCGGGTCCGGTCGTCCAGACGCCTTCTTCGAGCTGTGGGTCGTTGATCGTGTTGGCCATGGCGGGGGCGCAGTATAGCCCTGTACCGCTTAGACGCCGGATTCGTCCGCAGGTTGGGGATAGGCTGGCCGGATGGAGGAGCGCTACCCGGTCGGGGAGACGGATTCGGCGACGGTCGCGGTGCTGCGGCACGAGCGGCGCGACCCCGGCTACCCGCAGTGGAGCGCCTCGATCGGGCTGCTGGGCCGCGAGGCGACGATCCACGTCCCCGGCCACTACCCCGGCGTGCTCGCACAGCGGCTGCGCGTCGCTGCGGAGCGGTTCGCGCCCGGGCGGATCGGCCGCGACGAGTACCTCGACCTGAGCGGGCTCGTGCGCGGCGACGACGAGGAGACGCTCGCGCTCTCCTCGACCGCGCGCTCGCCGGTGCGGGTCACGGTCGAGGTGCCGCGGGACGAGCTGCCGGAGCTGGCGGCGCTGCTCGTGCAGGCGCAGGCGCTGATCGAGGAGCTGCGCCAGGGCCTCGGCCTCGTCCCGGACACGCTGCCCGAGGCGTTGTAGTGCTGC
>DASZYW010000111.1:0-3405 GCA_035545195.1 Gaiellaceae bacterium | reverse complement strand
CCGAGGTCTGCCGCCGCGCCGGCGTCCAGCTCGTCGGCGGCGAGACCGCGGAGCTGCCCGGCGTCTACCGCGAGCAGGAGCTCGACTTCGCGGGCACCTGCGTCGGGATCGTCGACCGCGACGACGTGATCGACGGCTCCCGCTGCGCCGCGGGCGACCTCGTCGTCGGACTCCCCTCGGACGGGATCCACACGAACGGCTTCTCGCTCGTCCGCGCGCTGGTCGGCGACGGCGACTTCGACGCCGAGCTGCTGCTCGCGCCGCACCGGCTCTACGTCGACGAGGTTCGCGAGCTCCGCGCGGCCGCCGACGTGAAGGCGCTCGCGCACGTCACCGGCGGCGGCATCCTCGGCAACCTCTCGCGCGTCCTCCCCAGCGGCGTCGAGGCGCGGATCGACTGGGACTCCTGGGAGCGTCCGCCCGTCTTCGGCTGGCTCGCCGAACAGGGCGTCGAGGAGGAGGAGCTGCGCCGCGTCTTCAACCTCGGGATCGGGATGTGCGCCGTCGTGCCCGAGGCGCCCGCCGGCGCGACGGTGATCGGCGAGCTGGTCGCGGCATGATCGGCGTCTGCGTCAGCGGCGAGGGGACGAACCTGCAGGCGCTGCTCGACGCGGGCCTGCCGATCGCGTGCGTGGCCTCGAACAAGCCCGGGGTTCGGGCGCTCGAGCGGGCCGAGGCGGCCGGGGTCGAGACCGGTGTCTTCGACGCGCGCGACTACGCGAGTCGCGAGGAGCGCGACGTCGCCCTCGCGGAGTGGCTCCAGGCGCACGGCGTCGAGCTCGTCGTGCTCGCCGGCTACATGCACCTCTTCCGCAGGCCGTTCTTCGACTACTACGGCGGCAGGATCGTGAACACGCACTCCGCGCCGCTGCCGGAGTTCCCGGGCGCGCACCCGATCGAGGACGTGCTCGCCGCAGGCGTCCCGGAGACCGCTGCCACGGTCCACTGGGTCGACGAGGGGATCGACAGCGGGCCCGTGATCGCCTCCGAGCGCGTGGCCGTCCTCCCCGGCGACACCGCCGACACGCTCCGCAGACGCGTGCAGGCGGTCGAGCATAGGCTCCTCCCCCAGGTGGTGACAGAGCTGGTGAGGGAACTGTGCGCGCGCTGATCTCGGCCTACGACACGACCGGGCTGGAGGAGTTCGCCCGCGGCCTCGCCGACCTCGGCGTCGAGCTGGTCACGACCGGCGGATCGACGGACGCCTTCCTGCGCGGGCTCGGACTCGAGCCCACGGTCGTCGAGGTGCCGCAGATGCTGGGCGGCCGCGTCAAGACGCTGCACCCGCGCATCCACGCCGGGATCCTCGCGCGCCGCGACAACCCCGACGATCTGGCGACGCTCGCCGAGCACGGGATCGAGCCGATCGGCCTCGTCTGCGTCAACCTCTACCCGTTCGAGCAGGTGGCCGCGAAGAAGGGCGTCGCCGAGCCGGAGGCGGTCGAGATGATCGACATCGGCGGCCCCTCGATGCTGCGCGGCGCGGCGAAGAACTTCGCCCACGTCGCGCCGGTCTGCCGGCCCGAGCAGTACGGCTTCGTCCTCGACGAGCTCCGGCGGAGCGGCGAGCTCTCACCCGAGACGCGGCGCGAGCTCGCGGCCGAGGCGTTCGCGACCAGCGCCTCGTACGAGGCCGCGATCGCGACGTGGTTCGGCGGCCGCGAGACGTTCCCGGAGCGGCTCGTGATCCCGCTCGAGAAGGTGCAGGACCTCGCGTACGGCGAGAACCCGCACCAGCGCGCGGCGTATTACGCGGAGCGGGGCCACCGCCGGCACCTGCTCTCGCGCGTCGTGCAGCTGCACGGCAAGGAGCTCTCCTTCAACAACCTGAACGACCTCAACGGCGCCCGTCAGCTCGCGCGGGAGTTCGCGGTGCCCGCGTGCGTGATCGTCAAGCACGCGAACCCGTGCGGCGCCGCCGTCGGCGCCACGATCCAGGAGGCGTACGAGAAGGCGCTCGCGTCCGACCCGGTGTCGGCGTACGGTGGCGTGATCGTCCTCAACCGCGAGGTCGAGGAGCCGCTCGGCGAGAAGCTGGCGGAGCAGTTCGTCGAGGTGCTGCTCGCGCCGGGCTTCTCCGACGACGCGCTCTCGGCGCTGACGCGGAAGCAGAACGTCCGCATCCTCGCCGACAACGAGCGCCGCGGCCACGAGCCCGGCGAGCGGCACTACAAGCGCGTGCTCGGCGGGATGCTCGTCCAGGACGCCGACGCCGAGATCGACGAGCGCGACGGCTGGGAGCTCGTCACCGGATCGCTCACCGAGGCGCAGTGGGGAGACCTCGTCTTCGCGTGGCGCGTCTGCAAGCACGTCGCGTCGAACGCGATCGTGCTCGCCACCGGGCTCGCGACGATCGGGATCGGCGCCGGCCAGATGAGCCGCGTCGACGCGGTGCGGCTCGCGCTCGAGAAGGCTGCCGAGTTCGGCCACGACGTGCGCGGCGCAGTGCTCGCCTCCGACGCGTTCTTCCCGTTCGCCGACGGCCCGCAGCTCGCGCTCGACGCGGGGATCGCCGCGATCGTCCAGCCGGGCGGCTCGCGGCGCGACGCCGAGGTGACCGACGCCGTCGCGGGCGCCGGCGCCTCGATGGTCTTCACCGGGCGCAGGCACTTCCGCCACTGACGCGGCGGCTCGGCGACGCTCTCGAGCGGGCTAGAGCTCGCCCGGCGCCGCGATCCGGTAGAAGTGGGGCCCCAGGCCGGCCTGGCTGACCGCGAACATCAGCGCGAGGTGCTCCTCGAGCATCCGCGCCCGGTCGAGCCCGCCGGCGTAGACCGGGTCGTAGCCGGCGTCCCGGCTCAGCTGCTCGGTCAGCTCGCGGGCCTCGTCCTCGGCGCAGAAGAGATTGGAAGGACGGGCACGCTCGGCGCCGATCCGGTCGTAGATCGCGGCGAAGTTGAGGTTGAACGCCTTCGCGGTCGGGCCGCCGACGATCGACTTGACCTCGTGCGCGAGCGACTCGAACGCCTCGTTGCGACCGCGGAACGCGTTCGTCGCGTCGATCGTGGGCTTGCCCTCGATCCCGGACACCTTCGCCAGCGCGTTCGCGATCTCGGGCGACGGCACGGCTACGAGCAGGACGTCCGCGTCGGATGCTTCGCCGCCGTCGCTGCCCAGCTCCTCGACGTCGTGCCCGGCCGCGCGCCACAGCTCCGCGAGTCCGCCGCCGACGTTTCCCCTGCCGATCACGGTGATCTTCATCTCCTCCTCCAATGTGGATGGAAGGACTACGCTTCCCGCCGCATGGCGCGCGAGTATCCCACGGTTCTCGAGCTCGTCGGGAACACGCCGATCGTGCGGCTCGACCGGCTCTCGCCACCGGGCGGCGCGCGCATCCTGGCGAAGCTCGAGTACCTGAACCCGGGCGGCTCCGTGAAGGACCGGATCGGGCTCGCGATGATCGAG
>DASZYW010000110.1:0-4343 GCA_035545195.1 Gaiellaceae bacterium | reverse complement strand
AGGGCGACCTGCCCGCGGTCTCCTGGATCACGCCGTCGCAGGCGGTCAGCGACCATCCGCCGGCGAGGGTCACGAGGGGCCAGGCCTACGTGACGGCGCTGATCGACGACGTGATGCGCTCGAAGGACTGGAAGTCGACCGCGATCTTTCTCGCCTGGGACGACTGGGGCGGCTTCTACGACCACGTGAAGCCGCCGAAGGTGGACGCGCAGGGCTACGGCCTCCGGGTGCCCGCGCTCGTGATCAGTCCGTACGCGAAGAAGGGCTACGTCGACCACCAGACGCTCAGCTTCGACGCCTACCTCAAGTTCATCGAGGACGACTTCCTGCGCGGCCGGCGCCTGAACCCGAAGACCGACGGCCGCTGGGACCCCCGTCCCGACGTGCGCGAGAACGAGAAGATCCTCGGCAACCTCACGGCCGACTTCGACTTCCACCAGCAGCCGCGCAAGCCGCTGCTCCTGAAGCTGCACCCGAAGTTCTCGTAGGCGTGTCTCCTCCGGCCATGTCCCGGGACCAGGTCCCCGGCCATGTCCGAGCCGGACGACTCCGGCGCGAGCAAGCCGCTCTCGGGGTGACGAGTGGCGCCTCGATCGGCCGTGACGGCCATGGCTCGGAACCAGGTCCCGGGACGTGGCGGAGATGGACATGGCCCGAGCGTCGTTACCCTCCGACGGTGGCCGCGCCTGTTGCGAAGGGAGACGAGCTCGAGCTCGACGTCGAGTCGCTCGCCTTCGGCGGGAACGGCGTCGCGCGGCTGGACGGGTTTGTCGTCTTCGTGCGGCGCGGGCTGCCGGGCGACCGCGTCCGTGCGCGCGTCACGAACGTCAAGCGCCGCCACGCGGAGGCGATCGCGACCGAGATCCTCACCGCCGGCCCACAGCGCGTCGAGGCGCCGTGCGCGCACTTCCCCGCCTGCGGCGGCTGCCGCTTCCAGGACCTCGCGTACGACGCGCAGCTCGCGCAGAAAGCGGCGCAGGTGCGCGACTCGCTCCAGCGCCTCGCCGGGATCGCGGAGCCGCCGCTCGAGGCGATCGTCCCGTGCGAGCCGGAGATCTTCCACTACCGGAACAAGCTCGAGTACTCGTGGACGCAGACCCCCGACGGCCCCGCGGCCGGCTTCCACCGCGCCGGGCGTTGGGACGAGGTGCTGCAGATCGACCGCTGCTGGCTGGTCGACGACCTCGGCAACCGGATCCGCGACGCCGTCCGCGACTGGGCGCGCGAGGAGGGGCTGACCGCCTACTCGCAGGAGGACGGCTCGGGCTACCTCCGCCACCTCGTCGTCCGCCAGGGCCGCAACACGCAGCAGGTGCTCGTCCAGCTCGTGACCGCGCCGGGCGAGAAGTTCGAGACCGGCTACCTCGTCGACGTGCTGCGCCGCTTCCCGGAGGTGCGCTCGATCCACTGGGCGGTGAACGACACGCCCGCCGAGGTGACGAACCTGCCGACGCGGCTGCTCTGGGGCGAGGACTGGATCGAGGAGGAGCTGTGCGGGCTGCGCTTCCGCGTCCGCCCGAACGCCTTCCTGCAGACGAACACGTGGATGGCCGAGAAGCTCTACGCGCTCGCCCGCGAGGCGGCGCAGCTGACCGGCAGCGAGACGGTCTGGGATCTCTACTGCGGCATCGGCACGATCGGGCTCTCGCTCGCGCGCGAGGCGCTGACCGTGTGGGGGATCGAGGTCTCGGAGGAGTCGGTCGCCTGCGCGCTCGAGAACGCGGAGCTGAACGGGATCGCGAACGCCGCCTTCTTCGCCGGCAACGTCGGCCAGGTCACGCAGGAGCTGCTCGAGCGCTCGGGCCCGCCGGTCGTCGTCGTCGTCGACCCGCCGCGGGCAGGCCTCGCCGGCAAGGCGCTGAAGCGGCTGGGCGAGATCGGCGCACCGCGGCTCGTCTACGTCTCGTGCAACCCGACCACCCTCGCCGGCGACGTGAAGACGCTGCGCGAGGAGTACGGCTACGAGCTGCTCCGCGCGACGCCCGTCGACATGTTCCCGCACACCCCGCACGTGGAGTGCGTGGCGCTGCTCGAGCGGGTCAGCTCCGGGCCGGCCTGAGCCGCCGCCAGAGCAGGTCGGCGTTCGCAGCCAGGAAGCCGAACGAGAGGAACGGCAGCGCGGGGAGCCCGCCCACGTCGACCGCGTAGGCGATCACGATCGTCAGCGAGTACATCCCCGTCACGGCGAGCCAGCTGACGAAGACGCGCAGCCGCCAGCGCATCGCGGCGGCGAGGAACAGCGCGTAGAAGAGGATGTCCGGCGGCCCGAGGAACGCGGCGCGGCCGCCGGGGACGACGAACGCCACCGCGACCGACGTGTAGACGTGGAAGTGGTGCGTCGTGATCGCGTGCGTGGGGCCGCGCCAGACCGAGATCGCGTCCACGAACGGGATCACGCAGGCGATCAGCACGACCCACGACAGCTCCTCGAAGAAGGAGAGGAACGCCCAGCCGATCAGCGTCGCCGCGCCGAGCTTCGCGAAGTTGGCCTCCAGCCCGAGCCCGGCGCGGTCGAAGCCGAAGGCCGCGGCGACGAGCAGGAGGCCGACGGGCAGGGCAAGCCGCGAGCTCCACAGCGGCAGCGCGACGTAGACGAGCGCCAGCGTCCCGGGCATCACCGCGGCGGCGACGATCGCGATCGAGCCCCAGGTGCCCGCGAACGGGAGCCGCGGCGCGAGCTCGAACCAGGCGACGACGACCGCCGCCAGCCCGAGCAGCGCGAGCGCGCGCGGCCGGCTCAGTAGGGAGGAGTGGAGGCCCACCAGTCGCCCAGCACCTTGAACGCGTTCCAGAAGCGCGTCTTGGCCGGGGCCTCGTCGAGCGACTCGTCGATGTCGGGCGTCACGAGCGCCTGGATCGTCGGCGTCAGCTCCTGCAGCGCGCCCTCCTCGGCCGCGACCTCGCGCGCGAGCGGGAAGCCGACGCGGTTCAGGAACTCGCGGGTCGGCTCGCCCATGACGACGACGAGCTTCGGCTGGACGATGTGCAGCTCCCGGAGCAGAAAGGGCTTCGACTCCTCCTCGTCGCCGTCGGCGAACTTGAGGCAGTTCGTCCCGTAGATCGCCATCGGGTCGACGCGCAGCCGCTGCAGCGACTTGAGCAGCGCGTTGCCGGCGCGGCCGTAGAACGCGACGCCCTCCTGCAGCTCCGCCGCCTTCGGCGTGTGCTTGAGCAGGAAGACGTCCGCGAGCGGGTGCCCGGAGCCGACCACGGGCACGCGCGTGCCCGCACCCGCCTGCGCGATCTCGTCCCCGAGCGTGTTGATCTCGGTGATCGCCTTTTGCAGGTACTTCTCGTAGATTTCGTCGGTCGCCACGGTCACAAGGAGCCCAACGGGTTTTCGTGCTCAGCGGACCCTTTCCTTGGCTTGCGCCACCCACTTCAGCCCCTGCAGGTACGCGAGCGGCTTGGGGCGGCGCAGGACCTCGGCGCTGCGCAGCGAGACGAGGAACTCCTCCGGCCCCGAGAAGCGGCGCATCCGCAGCGCGCCGGTGCCCACTCCTTGCAGCACGTGCGCGTCGGAGCCCGCGCCCGGGACGAGGTTGTACTTCGCGGCGAAGCGGAGCGCCTCCGCGTTGAAGGCGTCGCGGAGCAGGCGCGCGTTGTAGACCTCGAAGACGTCGATCTCCTCCAGGTTGCGGTGCAGCGTCGCCGCGCCCGGGATCGCGTGCATCCGGTCGAACGGGTGCGGGACGTAGACGAGACCCTCCTGCGCGCGAATCGCCGCGATCGTCTCGGCGAAGGTCATCCCGCGCGGGATCTCCTCCTTGAGGAAGAGCCCGATCACCTCTCCCTGCCTCGCCGTCTTGACCTCCTCGCCCGGGATGACGATCAGGCGCCGGCCGCGGGCGCGCTCGACCGCCGCCTGCGCCCCGCCGAAGACGTTGTGGTCGGTGACGGCGATCGCGCCGAGGCCGATCGCCTCCACGTGGTCGAGCAGGTCGTCGACGTCGACGGAGCAGTCGTGCGACCAGCTCGTGTGCATGTGCAGGTCGGCGACGATCCAGTCGCGGTCCTCGAGCGGGCGAGGCGCGGCCGGCGCGCGGCGGCGCCGCGCGATCGCGGCGTAGACCTCCTCGACGCGGTCGGCGAGCGCGGCGGCGCTCTCCTGGGCGGCGAGCGCCTGCCCCTCGGCGACGCGGCGTTCGCGGTAGGCGTCGTCCTCGACGAGCCGCGCGGTCTCGGCGGCGGCCAGCTCCGGCTGCATCTCCCGGCCCGGCGGCGCCGCGACCGCCGCGCCTGCGACGTGCGCCTCGGCCACCGCGCGGCCAAGGCCCTCGGCGGCCGGCACGAAGACCGCGGCCGGGCGGAGCAGCTCCGCGCGCGCCCGCTCGAGGACCGCG
>DASZYW010000109.1:0-1691 GCA_035545195.1 Gaiellaceae bacterium | reverse complement strand
CGAGTTCGGCTGGGCGATGGGCGAGGTGATGAGGAGCGAGGCCGGCTGGAACTACACCGGCCAGTGGTGGATCTGGGTCGCGCTGATGACGGTGATCGTGTTCATGCTCACCTACCGGGACGTCCGCCTGTCGACCACGGCGGGCGTGATCCTCGGCGCCTTCGAGATCGGCGTGTTCGCGGCGCTCGCCCTGTGGATGCTGTTCTCGAACGCCGGCGACCTGAGCGGCGCCCCGTTCAATCCGTCGCACGCCGTGGGCCACTGGAACGGCGTGTTCCGTGGGATGGTGTTCGCGATCCTCGCGTTCATCGGGTTCGAGGCCGCGGCGCCGCTCGGCGAGGAGGCCAAGCATCCGCGGCGCACGGTGCCGTTCGCCGTCGTCGGCTCGGCGCTCGCGATCGGGCTCTTCTACATCCTCTGCTCGTACGCGTGGGTGTTCGGCGCAGGCTTCGGCAGCTTCGTCGACCAGGCGACCGGCGCCGACCCCTGGCGGAACCTCGGCAAGGTCTTCTGGGGGACGGGCTGGATCGTCGTGTTCGTCGCGATCTGCAACTCGATCGCGGCCAACTCGAACGCCGCGGTGAACGCGGCGACGCGCGTCTTCTACTCGCTCGCGCGCAACGGGCTCGCACCGCGGCCGCTCGGCCACGTGCACGCGAGGTTCCGGACGCCGTCCGTCGCGATCGTCTGGATGAGCGGCTTCGCGTTCGTGCTGTCGATGCTGCTCGGCTGGAAGTGGGGGCCGCTGATCGGCTTCTCGCTCATCGCGACCCTGGCCGTGATCGTCGTGGTTGTCGTCTACATGCTGCTGTGCGCCGGGGCGATCGTCGAGTACTGGGTGCGCCGGCGGGTGGAGTTCAACCCGCTCCTGCACCTCGTGCTCCCGGTCGGCGGGATCGTGCTGTTCTTCTTCCCGCTGTACTACCAGTACGTGAAGTTCGTCCCGGGCTACCCGATCAAGTACGCGAACTGGATCGGGATCGGCTGGATCGCCGCGGGCGTCGTGCTCGCCGCGTGGCTCTCGATCGCGCGGCCCGAGCGGCTGCGGGACCTCGACCGCGTCTACGTCGAGGACGTCCCGTCCGACCCGCCGGGCGAGTCGCTGCCGACGCCGGCCTGACCTCGCCGCTGTCGCGGTCTGGCCTCCGGGCACCTGCCCGGAGGCCAGGCCGGCGCATCGGGGGAGCTTCCGTCGCCGCGGTTCCCGCTCGCCTGCCAGTGCGGCGATCCGTCGTGCGGCGCGACCGTTGCGCCGACGGTCGCGGAGCGAGACGTGCTCGGTCAGGTGCTGGCGGATAGCCGTTCCGGGCGACATCGAGGTGATCCTGGCTCCCCCTCCCGGGTGATCGACTCGTCACCGTCTCCGTCGTTGACCCGGCGTGCAGGGCGTACCGGCCCGCATGGCACGGGCGCCCGGCGAGAGCGTCATCTGCGGTGGCCTCGACGAGGCCGAAACGCGAACGGAGGATTCCCGTGGCCAGGCATCTGCGGCGCCTGCGGGGAGGGAGAGTCGTTCTCGCGCTCGCACGCGAGGGGATCGCCGGCGCGGGGTCTCGCTCCGTGGCGATGCGGAGTGGGCCGGGCAGGGCTCGAACCTGCGACCTTGGGATTAAAAGTCCCCTGCTCTACCAGCTGAGCTACCGGCCCCGAGGGCTCCCGAGAGGAGTAGCCTCTCTCGGATGGGCAAAGGG
>DASZYW010000108.1:0-14293 GCA_035545195.1 Gaiellaceae bacterium | reverse complement strand
CGGGTGCGCGTCCGCGGCCGCGTGGGAGCGCTGATCGAGGTCGGCACCGGCCTTCACCCGGAGCTGACCGGCCGCGAGAACGTCTCGCTCTACGGCCGCATTCTCGGCCTCTCCTCCCGCGACGTCGTCCGGCGCTTCGACGAGATCGTCGACTTCTCGGGGATCGGCGCCGCGATCGACCAGCCGGTGAAGCAGTACTCGTCGGGGATGCAGCTGCGGCTCGGCTTCTCGGTCGCGGCGCACCTCGAGCCCGACGTGCTGCTCGTCGACGAGGCCCTGTCGGTCGGCGACGCAGGCTTCCAGCACCGCTGTGTCGACAAGATGTCCCAGATCGTGCGCGGCGGCGGCACGCTCGTCCTCGTCTCGCACAGCATGAACGCGATCGAGACGCTCTGTACCCGGGCGATCCTGCTCGACCAGGGACGCGTCGTCCTCGACGGTCCGGGCCGCGACGTCGTCCAGGAGTACCTGCGCCGGTCGATGGAGGGCGAGTACGTCCAGGGCCGCCGTCCGGAGCCCGCCACCGACCAGCGGCCGGCGCTCGAGATCCTGCGCATCAGCCTGCACGACTCGGACGGGAACGAGCTGGACAGCGTCCGGGCGGACGAGCCGCTCACGGTTCGCGTCCACTATCTGGCGCACGAGCCGGTCGTCCGGCCTGCGTTCAGCATCGGCTTCGGCGACTCGCGCCTCGGCGCGTTCTCCAGCGCCTCGATGCTCGTCGACGGCGAGACGCCGGACGTCGTCGAGGGCGAGGGCCACCTCGACTGCGTCTTCGAGCGCCTGCCGCTTCGACCGCGCGCCTACGAGATCTGGTGCGGCGTCCGCGGCGAGCACGGCGTCGGCAGCCTCGTCGACTTCACCCCCCATCGCGTGTTCGAGGTGGCCGGCGAGCTCCCGCCGGGCAAGGCCGCGGTGACGTGGGGCCTCAAGACCCCGGTCGAGATCCCGTACGAATGGGTGATCCCGGCCGCAGTCACGCGGAACGGGCGGTGAACGCCGGTGGCGCCTCCGATCTTCGTCTTCGGCGCGCCGCGTAGCGGCACGACCTGGCTCCAGCGGCTGCTCGGCGCGCACCCCGCGATCGCGACGCCGCAGGAGCTGCATCTCTTCTCGGGCTACCTCGCCGGCTGGCCGCGACTCTGGGACGAGCAGCTCCCCGCCTCGGAGGATCTCTGGCGGCGGAACCGCTACAACGGCCTGCCGGCGATCATGACCCGGGCGGAGTTCGACGCCTTCGCACGCGACCTCGTCGACTCGGTCCACCGCCGCGTGCTGGCGGCGAAGCCCGGAGCGACGATCGTGCTCGAGAAGGACGCCGGCTACCAGCACGTCCTGCCGCTGATCGTCCGCCTCTTTCCGGAGGCGCGCCTGATCCACGTGATCCGCGACGGCCGCGACGTCGCCGCGTCCCTGCTTCGCGCCTCCGCCGGCTGGGGCCGCGAGTGGGCCTCTCGGACCGCGTCGCACGCCGGGTGGGCGTGGCGTTCGAACGTGGAGGCCGGCCGGACCGGCGCCGCCCTGACCGGCCACTACCGCGAGGTGCGGTACGAGGACCTCGGCTCGCCGGCCGGCCCACAGCTGCTCCACGGGCTGCTCGCGTTCGTCGGAGCGGAGTGCACGGCGGCGGAGGCGGCGGAGATCCACGCGCGCTTCGCGCTCGTGGACGACGAGGGCGCACGGCCGGAGAGCATCGTCTGGGGCGGCGAGGTGCGGGCGCGGATCGGCGAGCGGCCGCTCGAGCCGGAGGGCTTCTACGGCGGCGCAACTCCCGGCAGCTGGCGAGACGGCTTCGACGCGTTCGACCGCTGGTCGTTCGCCCTGGAAGCGGGCGCGCTGCTCGGCGAGCTCGGCTACGAGGACGACGCGTCGTGGGTTCAGCCCGGCGCCTGGGCGCTGCTCGGACGCTCACGCCGCAGCCTCACGGCCTCCGTGGTCGGCCTCCGCTTCGCCCTCGGCGCGGGCCGCCGCGCGCTGCGCGCGCGACCTGCGGCCTGGCTCGCGCGCTGAGCGGGTTCGAAATGATCACGCCTCGCCCCTTGCGGATCTTCGTGGCCTCGGCCTCCGAGCACCTGAACGACTCGGGCCGGTACGGAGAGGGTCTGATCGCATGGAACCTCTTGACCGAGCTCGCGCGGCGCGGCCACGAGCTCGTGGTCTGCGCCCGCAGGGCCGAGCTGTCGCAGGACCCGCCGTTCGAGTTGATCGTGACCGGGCCGGCCTCGCGGTTCGAGAGCGTGGAGCCGCTCGCCTACATGCGGCAGGCGCGCCGGATCTTCGCGCGCCTCGACCGCGAGCGCCCCTTCGACCTCGCGCACTGGATCTTCCCGAGCAGCGCGGAGCTGCTCCTCTTCTCGCCACCGCGGGCGCTTCCGTTCGTCGTCGGCCCCCAGGGCGCGCCCTGGCCCCCCGGCGTTTGGTCGCGCCCGCGCCGGGCCGGCGACGTCGTGCGCGGCGCGCTCCGCCCGCTGTTCGCCCGCGCCCACGCCCGCACGCTCGCCGCAGGGAGCCTCTTCCTCGGCGGGACTCCGGAGGCGGCGGAGAGCTTCCCGGCGGAGCGCTTCCGCGTCGTTCCCTTCGGCGTCGACGTCGTCCGCTTCCCACCACAGCCGCTGCCTGCGTCGCGGCGCATCCTGTTCGTGGGCCGCGTCGAGCCGAACAAGGGAGTGCGCGAGCTGGTCGAGGCCTTCCCGCGCGTCCGCGAACGCGTGCCCGACGCTGCGCTCACCGTCGCCGGCGCCGGCCCGCTCGTCGACTGGGCCCGACGCCGCGCCGTGGAGCTCGACGTCGCCGATGCCGTGTCGGTGCTCGGCCATGTCGAGCAGGCGCAGTTGCCGGACCTGCTCCGAGACTGCGCGCTCCTCTGCCTGCCCTCGTACGCCGATGCGTACGGCATGGTGTTGCTCGAGGCGATGGCGACGCAGCGGGCAGTCGTGGCGAGCGACGTGATCGGCCCCCGCTTCCTGCTCGACGGCGGACGGTTCGGCCGGCTCGTACCGCCCGGCGACGCCGCCGCGCTGGCGGCCGCGCTCGCCGACCTCCTCGCGCAGCCCTCGGAGCTGGAGCGGCTCGGCCTCGACGGCAGACGGCGGGTCGAGGAGCGATTCACGGTGGCGCGCTCCGCCGACGGGGTCGAGCAGGCGTATGCCGACGTCCTGGAGGCCGCGTGAGGCTGCTCGTGATCGGCGCGTCGTCGACCGACGCCTGCGGCGTGCGGGACTGCGCGAGCGTGCTGGAACCGGAGCTGCGCGAGCTCGGCGCCGAGGTGGAGACGCTCTGGTGGGACCGCCTTCGCGAGCCGAGCGCCGACGCATGGCTGAAGCGACTGCGCGAGCGGAGGGCGGACGCCGTCCTCTGGCACTACGCGCCGACGCCGTACGGCCCCCACGGCGTCCCCACGCTCGCCCCACGGGTCGCCGCCGCGGCGCGACGCGCCGGCGCGGTCGCCGTCCCGTTCCTGCACGAGCTCGCCTACGACTTCGGCCGCCGCGGCTGGCGCGGGTTCACGCACGCAGTGAGCCAGCGCGCGGCGCTCGTCCCCGTCGTCCGCGCGGCCGCAGGCTGCCTCGTCACCACCGAGGATCGCCTCGAGTGGCTCCGCTCCCGTCGCTGGCTCCCCGCGCGGCCGCTCGCCTTCACGCCCGTGCCGGCGAACGTCCCCAGCGCGGCCGGGCCGCCGGCGCGGTCGAACGGACATCTCCGGATCGGCGTCTTCGGCTTCCGCTCCGGCGGTGGGGTCGACCCGGGCGTCGTCGTCGAGGCGGTCTCGGCGATCCCGGACGCACGGCTCGTGCTGGTCGGCGCGCCCGGTCCGGCCAGCCCCGAGGGCAGGTCGTGGCTGGCGACGGCGACCGACCGTGCCTGCGCGCTCGAGTTCACCGGCGTGCTCGAGCCGGAGCCGCTCGCAGCCGCCCTCGCCGGCCTCGACATCGTCGTCTCCGCCGACCCGGCCGGCCCGACTCCGCGGAAGGGCTCGGTGGCCGCCGCGCTCGCGCTCGGCCGCCCGGTCGTCGCGCTGGACGGACCGTCGACGTGGCGCCCGCTCGTCGACGAGGGCGGGGTCGTCGTCGCGGCGCGCGAGCGCCTGGCGGAAGCGCTCTCGGACCTGGCCGCGTCGGCGGAGCTCCGCGCGCGCAGCGGCGAGCTCGGACGCGAGTTCTACGCCCGAACGCTCTCGGCGCGCGTCGTGGCGGCGACCGTGCTCGACTTCGTCGAGCTGGTCGGAGGACGCCCGTGAGCACGCCCGCGAGCCGGCGCAGGCGCATCGTCCTGCTGGCGCACGACGTCCACGATCGCGGCGGGATGGAGCGTGCGTTCGCCGAGCTCGTCCGGCGGGGCTCCGGCGAGGTCGAGTTCGCCGTCGTCGCCCGCACCCTGGCCGAGGATCTCCGTCCCCTCGTCGACTGGACTCGGGTCCGCGTACCGGCCCGGCCGGCGCCGCTCCGCTTCGCGCTCTACTGGCTGCTCGCCGGCCGCTCGCTCCGCCGTCTCCGGCGCGGGGGTGACGTCGTGCACGCGCTCGGAGCGATCGTCCCGGATCGCGTCGACGTCGCGTCCGTGCATCACTGCCATCGCGGCTCCCTCGACGTGATGGGCCTGACCCCGGCAGGCGCGCCGGTGCTGCGCCGCCTCAACACCGCCGTCGCGCGCATCCTCGCGCTCGCGGCGGAGCGCTGGTGCTACCGACCCAGCCGCGTCCGGGTGCTCGCGGCCGTCTCGGAGGGAACCCGGGCGGAGGTCGAGCGCTTCTATCCGGGAGTCCCGTCCGTGCTCACGCCGAACGGTGTCGACACGTCGCGCTTCCGCCCGGATCCTGCGCGGAGGGCGGAGCTGCGCCGGGACCTCGGCGTTCCCGGCGAAAGCGTGGTCGCGCTCTTCGTCGGCGGCAACTGGGACTTGAAAGGCCTCCGCGTCGCGATCGAGGCGACGGCGCTCGCCGGCCGCCGCGTCCCCGGGCTGGAGCTCTGGGTGCTCGGACGCGGCGACGCTGCCCGCTTCGGACGGGTCGCGGCCGCGGCGGGGGCGGCCGAGGCGGTCCGCTTCCTCGGCGAGGTCGACGAGCCGTCGTCGTTCTACGCTTCCGCAGACGTCTTCGTGCTGCCCTCCCTGTACGAGACCTTCTCGCTCGTCGCCTACGAGGCCGCGGCGAGCGGGCTGCCGGTGCTCGCGACCTCGGTGAACGGCGTCAGGGAGATCGTCGGCGCGGACGACGGGGGACGGCTGCTCGAGCGGACGCCGGCTGCGTTCGCGGAGGCGCTCGAGCACTTCGCCGAGGATCGCGACGCCCGCGCGCGCGCCGGAGACCGTGCCCGAGAGAGAGCCGCGGCGTTCACCTGGGAGCGCGGCGTCGGCGCGGTGCTCGACGTCTACCGGTCGCTCGGCGAGCAGATCGACGCGGCAGCCGGAGCGGTGGCCGCCTGATGGACGGCCGGCTCAGCGGCGGGCGCGACCACGGCGTCGCCGTCGGCGTCTTCGCCGTCGCGATGTCGATCACGGCGGGCTACCTGGTCGAGTCGCAGTCCTTCGTCCGGCTCGTGATCCTCGTCTGTCTCGCGTCGCTCGCGGTGGGTTTCGGCCTTCGCGCCCCGCGCGGCGCGCTCTTCGGCCTCGCCGTCTGGCTGATGCTGCTGGGGCTGATCCGGCGACTGCTCTCGCTCGGCGTCGCGTCGCCCGGGCACGCCGACCCGCTCCTCCTCGGCGAGTCGCTGATGCTCGGCGTCCTTCTCCTCGGCGCGGCGTCGAAGCCGGACTTCCACCGTCGCAACCGCCTCGGGACGATCGTGGCGCTCTTCGGCGTCGCCATCCTGCTCGAGGTCTTCAACCCGCTCCAGGGCGGTCTGTTCGCCGGGATGAGCGCGCTCGTGTTCTTCGTCCCGATCGCCGCGTTCTGGATCGGCCGCACGCTCGACGACGAGACGTACCGCCGGCTGCTCTGGATCTGCGCCGTCGCCGCGGTGCCGGCCGCGGCGTACGGGCTCCTCCAGACCTTCCACGGCTATCCGTCCTGGGACCGGCGCTGGATCGCGTCATCCGGCTACGCCGCCCTCTCGCTCGGTCAGGGCACGCGCCCCTTCTCGACCTTCTCGTCGGCCGCCGAGTACGCGCAGTTCCTCGCCGTCGGCCTCGTCATCTGGATCGTCTTCGGGCGCCGGCTGCTGCGACCGGTGTCGCTCGCCGTCTTCGGGCTGCTGGCGTTCGCGATCTTCTACGAGGGGTCGCGCACGTCGATCTTCACCGCCGCCGGCACGCTGCTGCTGCTCGCGGCGGCGTGGAGGCGGGTCCCGATCGTCGTGGCGGTCGTCGCCGGCGCGGCGGTCCTCCTGATCGTTCCGTACACGGTTCGCCAGATCGCCGGGACGCCCACCACCGCACAGTCGACGACGACGAACACGAATCTCGGCAACTCGATCGTCCAGCACCAGGTGCAGGGCCTCTCGAATCCGTTCGACCCCAACTCCTCCACCGCCGGCGCGCACCTGAGCCTGCTGACGCACGGCCTGACAGCCCCGTTCCGGAATCCGCTCGGCAAGGGGATCTCGACGATCACGATCGCCGGCTCCAAGTTCGGCGGCGGCACGTCGAGCAGCGAGACCGACATCTCCAACGCGGCGATCGCGATGGGCTTCCCGGGACTGATCCTGTTCGGGCTCCTCGCCGGGACCGCGATCGTCTCCGCCTACCGGCTGGCCGTGCGGCGTCGCGACGCGCTCTCGCTCGCGGCGCTGGCCGTGCTCCTCGCCCTGTTCGGCCAGTGGCTGAACGGCGGGGAGTACGCGGTCGCCTGGCTCCCCTGGCTCACGCTCGGCTGGATCGACAGTGCCGTCGCGAAGCAGGCGCCGCCGTCACCGGAGGAGCCCGCATGAAGCGCGTCCTGCTCGTCGCGGCGAGCGCCAAGCCCGGCGGGGCGGAGCGTGCAGCCGTTGCTCTCGCGCGCAGCCTCCCCGAGCACGGCTGGGAGCTCGTCCCGGTGCTCCTCGAGGACGGGCCCGCCCGCGCCTGGTTCGAGCCGGAGGCACTGCTCCTCCCGGCCGGCCGCACCCGGCAGCTGCACCGGACCACGGCGACGGTCCGCCGGCTCGCCCGACTCGCGCGGGGTCACGAGGTCTCGGCGATCGTCTCCTCTCAGTCGCGCAGCCACGTCTACGGGGGCCTCGCGGCCCGGCTCGCCCACCTGCCGGCCGTGTGGTGGCAGCACGGCATCCCGAGCGGGTCGCGCGTCGACCGGGCCGCGGCGCTCGTCCCTGCGGCCGCGGTCGTCTGCGTGAGCGAGCACGCCGCCGCGGCGCAACGCGCATTCACCCCACGCGCCCGCGTCGCGGTCGTCCACGAGAGCACGTTCGTTCCGAGCGTCGCGCCGGGGAGCCGCGAACGGCTCCGGCGGCAGCTCGGGTGGGAGAAAGCGCCCGTGGTCGGCATCGTCGGCAGGCTCGAGCCATGGAAGGGCCAGGAGCTGTTCCTCCGGGCGGCCGCGCTGGCCGCGGCCGACCGCCCGGAGCTCCGCTTCGCCGTCGTCGGCGGGGCCGTGCTCGGCTGGGAGGGCGACTACCCGCGGCGGCTCGAAGCGCTCGCGCGCCGGCTCGGGATCGCCGACCGCGTCCACTTCGCCGGCCACCAGGATGACGTCGGCCCCTGGTACGCGGCGCTCGACGTCGTCGTCCACGCCTCGACCGAGGAGCCCTTCGGCCTCGTCCTCGTGGAGGCGATGGCGCTCGGCAAGCCGCTCGTCACGGCGTCCGGAGGCGCGGCGACCGAGATCGTCGAGGACGGCCGCTCCGGGCTCGTAAGCGCGCACGAGCCGGCGCCGCTCGCCGCTGCGCTGGCGCGGATCCTCGACGAGCCGGGACTCGCGGAGCGCCTCGGCGCAGGCGGGGTCGAGCGCGCCGCGCACTACGCTCCCGCACGCGCCGCCGCCGCATTCGCGCGCGTGCTCGACTCGGTCGCCGCGGAGTCGCACGAGGGCTCGCGCCGGCGGCTCGACCTCCACGAGCGGCGGGCGCCGTGAACGTCCTCCTCGTCGGCATGGGCTCCTTCCCCGAGCAGCCGGGCGGATTGAACCGGTTCGCCTTCGGCCTGCTCGACGCGCTTCCCGACGCGCGGCTCGTCGCGCTCGGTCCGGGAGGAGGACATCCGCGCGCCACGCTCGCGGGCGACCGACGCTCGCCGCTTCCGCTGCGACTGCTCGCGTTCCGTCGCGGCGCTCTGCCCTTGCTCGCCGACGCCGACGTCGTCGACGTCCACTTCGCCCTGACCGCCTCGGCGCTCGTCGGCCGGCTGGACGCGCGGCCGCTCGTCGTCCACTTCCACGGCCCCTGGGCGGACGAGTCGGTCGTCCACGGAGGCTCGCGGCTCGGGGCGGCTGCGAAGCGGGCCCTCGAGCGCCGTATCTACCGCCGCGCTCGGGTCGTGATCACGCTCTCGGAGGCGTTCCGGCGGCTCGCGATCGAGCGTTACCGGCTCGACCCCGCTCGCGTCCACGTCGTCCCGCCCGGGATCGACCTCGAGCGGTTCTCGCCCGGCGACCGTCGCGCGGCGCGGCGGCGCCTCGGCCTCCCCGAGGAGGCGTTCGTCGTCGCCAGCCTCCGCCGCCTCGCGCCGCGCATGGGGCTCGACGTGCTCGTTGCAGCGTGGCCGGAGGTGCGGCGCGCGCGGCCGGATGCGCTGCTCGTCATCGCAGGGGACGGACCGGAGCGCGCCCGTCTCGAGAGCGTCGCGGACGAGGACGTCCGCTTCCTCGGCTCGCTCGACGAGGAGCGCGTCCCCGATCTCTACCGAGCGGCCGACGTCTGCGCAGTGCCGTCGCGCGCGCTGGAGGGGTTCGGCCTGGTCGTCGCAGAGGCGCTCGCGTGCGGCACGCCGTCCGTCGTCTCCGACGTCGGAGGACTGCCGGAGGCGGTCGGCTCACTCGACCCGAGTCTGGTCGTTCCGGCAGGCGACGGGCCGGCGCTCGCCGCACGCCTCCTCGGCCCGCTGCCCGACGAGACCGCCTGCCGCGCCCACGCCGAGCTGCTGAGCTGGTCGCGGAGCGCCGAGCGCCACCTCGAGCTGTACGCGGAGGCGTCGCGGCGCCGCGTCGTCTTCCTCGACCACACCGCGAAGCTGTCCGGCGGGGAGCTGGCGCTCGCCCGCACGCTCCCGGCGCTCGACGTCGACGCACACGTCGTGCTCGGCGAGGAGGGGCCGCTCGCCGCGCTGCTGCGGAGGAACGGCATCGCGACGGAGGTGCTGCCGTTCGCGGCGGCGAGCCGGTCGCGCCACGAGCTCCGCTCGCCGCTCGACGCCGTCAGGACGCTCGTCTACGCGGTCCGGCTCGCACGCCGGCTGCGGGCGCTCCGCCCCGACGCGGTCCACGCGAACTCGCTCAAGTCGGGGCTCTACGGAGGCATCGCGGCGCGGCTCGCGGGCGTCCCGTTCGTCTGGCACGTCCGCGACCGGATCAGCGCCGACTACCTGCCGCGTCCCGCCGTCGCTCTCGTGCGAGCAGCGCTGCGCTTCCTGCCGGCGGCGGTGATCGCCAACTCCCGCGCGACCGCCGCGACGTTGCCGCGGGAGGCGACGGTGGTTCCGAGCCCGGTCGACGTCGACGAGATCGCCCCGGTCCCGCACGACGGTCTGCGCGTCGGGATTCTCGGGAGGATCGCCCCGTGGAAGGGCCAGCACGTGTTCGTCGACGCCTTCAGTCGCGCCTTCCCGGACGGCGGCGCCGTCGCACGGATCATCGGCGCACCGCTGTTCGGCGCCGAGGAGGAGGCCTACGAGGAGAGCCTGCATCGCCTGCCGAGCGCCCTCGCCCTGAACGGCAGGCTCGAGTTCGCCGGCTTCCGGGACGACGTGGCCGCCGAGCTCGCGAGCCTCGACGTGCTCGTCCATGCCTCGACGATCCCCGAGCCGTTCGGTCAGTCCGTCGCCCAGGGGATGGCGGCGGGCCTCGCGGTCGTCGCCACCGCGGAGGGCGGGCCCGCCGAGTACGTCGAGCCCGGGCGTACCGGCCTGCTCTATCCGCCGGGCGACGTCGACGCGCTCGCCGCCGCGCTGCGCACGCTCGCCGACGACCCCGACCTGCGCGCCCGCCTCGGCGCGGCCGCCCGCGAGCGAGCGCACGACTTCGCCCCCGAGACGGTCGCACGACTGCTCGAGTCCGTCTACGCGAACCTCGAGGGATCGTGAACGTCGCGCTCGTCCACGACTACCTGACGCAGCGCGGCGGCGCGGAGCGCGTGGTCGTCTCCCTTCTGCGCGCGTTCCCGGACGCGCCGCTCTACACCTCTCTCTATGCGCCCGAGCTGACCTTCCCCGAGTTCTCGTCGGCTCGGATCGCGACGCTCCCGCTCGACCGCGTTCCGCTGCTCCGACGCGACCACCGGCTGGCGCTCCCGCTGCTCGCCTCCTCCTTCTCGCGTCTGCACGTCGAGGCGGACGTCGCGATCTGCAGCTCCAGCGGGTGGAGCCATGGCGCGACCGTCGAAGGCTGCAAGATCGTCTACTGCCACACACCGGCGCGCTGGCTGTACCAGCCGGGCCGCTATCTCGGTGACGCCCCGCCTCGCGGTGCGCGTGCCCTGCTCGCCGTCGAGCGTCGCCGGCTGCTGCGCTGGGATCGCGCCGCGGCCGCGAGCGCGACGCGGTACGTCGCGAACTCGACCGCCGTGCGCGAGCGCGTGCGCGATGCCTACGGGATCGAGGCCGAGGTCGTGCCGCCGCCGTACGCGGTGGACGTCGACGGGGCGCGCCGCGCGGCTCCGTTCGACGCCGGCTTCACACTCTGCGTCTCGCGCCTGCTGCCGTACAAGAACGTCGACGCGATCCTCGCCGCGTTCGCCGAGCTGCCGCGCGAGCGGCTGGTCGTCGTCGGGCGCGGCCCCGACGCGGCCCGGCTCCGCCGGCTCGCTCCGCCCAACGCCGTCGTGCTGGAGGCGGTCGACGACGACGAGCTGCGCTGGCTGTACGCGTCGTCGCGGGCGCTCGTCGCCGCGTCCTACGAGGACTTCGGCCTGACCCCGCTCGAGGCCGCCGCGTTCGGCCGGCCCGCGGCCGTGCTCCGTTTCGGCGGGTATCTCGACACGGTCGTCGAGGACGAGACCGGCGTCTTCTTCGAGCGCCCGGAGCCGGACGAGATCCGGGACGCGCTGCTTCGGCTCTATGCGCGCGAGTGGGACGAGGCGACGATCCGGAGTCGGGCCGACGAGTTCTCGGAGCCGCGCTTCGTCGAGCGCATGCGCTCGCTCGTGGCGGAGGTGGCGGCATGATCCGTCGGGTCGATCCGCTGGCCGACGCGCGCGACCTGATCCCTCGCGTCTACGCGTACGTCGCCTACCGGCTCGGCGACGGCCCGGAGGCCGAGGACGTGGTCAGCGCGACCTTCGAGCGCGCGGTGCGCTATCGGGCCGCCTACGACCCGCAGCGCGGCGCGCCGATCGCGTGGTTGATCGGGATCGCGAAGCACTGCCTGAACGACGCGGTCGGGGAACGCCGGCGCAACACCGAGTTCGACGAGCTCGCCGACCTCCCCGCGGACGTCGACGTGGAAGGCGAGACCCTCGACCGCCTGACGCTGCGGCGCGCGATCACGCGACTCAGCGAGCGAGACCAGGAGCTGCTCTCGCTGCGCTACGGCGCGGGTCTGAGCGCCCGCGACATCGGCACCCTGATCGACGCGAAGACGAACGCCGTCGAGGTGGCGCTGCACCGCATGCTGGGCCGCCTGCGCTCGGCGCTGGAGAAGGACGCCGGCGACGAACCGACACCGGTCGGAGGCGCGGAAGCGCCGCTGCTCGAGTAACTCTGACCCTCAAGTCGAGATCGAGGTCGCGGATTCCCCGCCGTCGCGGCCTCACGGTTCCGAGTGACTCGATCCCCCGAACGGGGCATCTTGGAGGAATCCGGGGCAGGCGACCTTCCCATCCGCCAAAATGCCGTTACCATCTCGATTTCATACCTTGTTCTGCGTGGATGTGCGGATCCACGAGCGGCATTTACATCGGATGAAAGCGGCGGGCACGACACACTGGCTGGAGAACGGCTTTGGCGCGTAGCCTGATCCCGAGGCTTCCCCGGAGCCGCTTCGGCGTGCTCGGGCTCGCGGCGCTCATCGCCACCGGCTGCGTACTCGTCTTCGCGTCGTTCGGCGGCGCCACGACACTCACGACGTACAACTGCTGGCTCGGCGTCACGCAGACGAGCGGCAACTATCTCTGGGCGACCGGGAGCAACTGGTCGCGCGGCCACGAGCCGATCGACTCCGAGATCGCGTACTTCGGCAACGGCAGCACGGCGCCCTTCGACGGCACGGTGGCGACGTGGCGGACGAACTGCGGATTGAGCGGGAGCGAGACGCCCGGCACCAACAACCCGTCGATCCTCGTCAGCAACGGCCTCACCCGAACGTACGGCTCGAACGCGACCTGCAAGACGACGACGTATACGAACTGCCAGCCGGGCGCGATCGACTTCGAGGCGGGCTCGCCGTCCACGCTCACGATCAATCCGACCCCGACCGCGGGCTTCATCCAGGTGGGGAGCACGACCGCGACGGCGCCCGACGCCGTGACGGTCAACGCGAACGTGCACATAACCGTGACGCAGGGATCGACGTCCACCGGCCTGATCACGCCGGTCGGGGTCACGAACGGCAACATGACCTTCAACAACGGCACGCTCGACGACACCGGCGCGACCGTCGGCAGCATGACCGTCACCGGCAACCTGACGGTGAACGGCGCGACCCTCAAGTGGGACAAGGGCATCTCGGTCGCCGGCAACCTCCTCGTCAAGAAGAACGGCTCGACGAACCCCGACTTCGAGGAGAAGGGCAGCTCTGCGATCAGCGGCAACTTCACGTGGGACGGGAACGGCACGTTCTCGAACACCGCCGCCTTCAACATGACCGGCTCGAACGTCACGTTCGACCCGGACGGCGCCACGATGAAGTTCGTCCAGTTCACCGGCACGAACGTCACCTGGGGCACCTCCCCCGACGGAACGGGCACGGTCACCTACGCGGGCGGCGAGGGTGACGTCAACGCGACCGGCGCAGCGGGCAACCCGATCTCGCTGTCGACCACGTCGGGCGGGGTCACGCTCGGCGTCGACACGCACGTGATCGGAGGATCGATCTCCTGGGGCGGCACCGGCGGCGTCGGCGGGCGCCTAATCACCAACGGGCACAACCTGACCGCGGACTACGGCGCGACGGCCACTGCGTCGCAGACTGCAGGCTGGGTCGACACGAGCGGCGGCGGCCTGCTGATCGTTCCGACGGCGACCGGCACCAACATCGGTGCGACGTCCTTCACGTTCCCGGTCGGCGGGTCGGCCAACTACCTGCCGTTCGGCGCGACGTACACGAGCAAGACGGGAAGCGGGAACATCGGCGTCGGCGTCCTCAAGCAGGCCGACGCCCACTCCGGCTCGACCGTCGACACGTCGAGCAACTACATCAAGCGCGTCTACGAGTGGCAGTCGTCCGGGACGACGGTCTTCAACACCTTCTCGCCGACGTTCACGTACTTCGCCGACGCCTCCACCGGCGACGTCTACACGTCGGGCTCCCACGCCCAGTACACGACCGGCTGGTCGAACGTCAAGGTCGGCTACTACGACAACAACAGCTCGTCCTGGCTCTCGAGCACGTACACGGGCGTCGACACCGCGACCGGCACCTATCCGACGATCTCGATCTCCGGATCGATCGGCGACACGCAGGTGGTCGGCGGGGGCGCGCAGCCGCCGAACGGCGAGTTCGCGATCGGGGCGGTCGCGTCGACGCTCACGAGCTTCAGCATCACCGACGCGAGCGGCAACGCGATCGCCGACCAGACGGCCGGCGCGTGGTTCGGGATCAAGATCACGGCGAAGGACCAGAACGGCAACACGTACACCGGGTTCAACGGCACCGTGACGCTCTCCGCGGTCGGCAGCACGTGCACCCAGGCGTGCGGGACGACGGGGACCTTCACGAACGGCGTCCTCACGCTGAACAGCTCGGGCACCGGACCGATTCTCACGACCAAGGCGACCGGCGTGACGCTGCACGTCACCGACGGAACCCACACCGGCGACTCGAACACGTTCAACGTCAACGCGGCCACGCCGTCCACGTATGTCGTCTCGGGCGCCAACTCCAGCACCGCGGGCCAGAACTCGGCCAGCGTGACCTTGACGCTGAAGGACGCCTTCAACAACACGGCGACGGCGACCGCGGACACGACCATCACCCCCAGCTCCAACTCGACCGGTTCGAACAAGTCGTTCAAGCCCAACAGCGCCACCACCGGCAGCAACGACGGCACCCCCACCG
>DASZYW010000107.1:0-1947 GCA_035545195.1 Gaiellaceae bacterium | reverse complement strand
CTACGAGGGCACCCAGGAGGTGCAGCGGCTCGTGATCGCGCGCGAGATGGCGCGCGAGGCCCGCGCGTTCCTGCTCGCGGGCGTCTAGCCCTAGCTGTCCTCGACCTCGTCCTCGATCGCGTCGGCGTTCTCGACGATGTCGCCGTCCTGGAAGAGGATCCCCTTCAGGGCGGTGCGCCACTTCTCCTTGCGGCGGGAGAGGAACTCGAGGTCCATCGCGAAGTGGAGGAACTCCTCCTGCTGGGCGTTCTCGATGATCGCGCGCGCCTCGTCGTCGGGCTCGATCGAGATCCGCTGCTCGTACCAGCCGATCGCCTCGGCCTCCTCCTGGAGCGACGCGATCATCCGGGCGAACGTGCGGACCTCGGCGGAGAGCTCGTCGGGCGGTTCGTGGTACTGATCCGTCGGCATGCCCGGCACTGTTGCCCGACGCGGCGATCCCGACACCTGGGACTGGTGGCACGTCATCGACCTGCCGGACGGGTCGGCCACGCCGGGCGGCTGGGATCTTCGCGCGCTCGCGGACCGGATCCCCTGGCCCGACCTCGCCGGCAAGCGCTGCCTCGACGTCGGCACGGCGGACGGATTCTGGGCGTTCGAGCTGGAGCGGCGCGGCGCCGCCGACGTGCTCGCGACGGATCTCGCGTCCCCCTTCCAGGCGCGGGCCCGGGAGCGCTTCGAGCACGCGCACGACGCGCTCGGCTCCCGCGTGCGCTACGAGGAGCGCGACGTCTTCGAGCTCGAAGGCGACTTCGACGTCGTCTTCATGGGCTACGTCCTGCAGATGGTGCGCGACCCGGTGGGCGCGCTCGAGGCGGCGCGGCGCGTCTGCCGCGGCCACCTGCTCCTGCTCGACACCGTCTCGCTGCCGCTCTCGCTCCTGCCCGCGCCGCTCGGCCGTCTCGACGCGCGGCACGACGGGCGCGAGTGGTTCGTCTTCAACCCGCGGGGGCTGCGCAAGGCCGTGGAGATGGCCGGCTGGAGCGTCGAGGCGCAGACCGGGATCCTTCGCGAGGCGGCCGGGCCGCTGCCGGCGGCGCAGAGGGCGGGCCGGTCCTGGAAGTATCGGCTGAGAGCACGAGGCTGCTCGTGCGCACTGCGCGCTGCTCCCACCGGCTCGGGCACGCGATTCTTCGGGAGGTCCGGATGAGACTCGACGGCATCCACCACGTGACCTGCATCACCGGCGACGCGCCGCGGAACGTCGCCTTCTACACGGGGACGCTCGGGTTGCGGCTCGTCAAGAAGTCGGTCAACCAGGACGACCCGACCGTCTACCACCTCTTCTACGCCGACGAGCAGGGTTCGGCCGGCTCCGACATCACCTTCTTCGAGTACCCGGGCGCCGCGCCCGGCCGCGCCGGCGACGGGATGATCCACACGGTCGTCTGGCGCGTGGGCTCGGAGGAGGCGCTCGAGTTCTGGCGCGACCGCGTCGGCAGCGTCCCGTTCACCGACCCGGAGGGCCTGCGCCACGACCTGGTGGTCTCGACGGGTCCGGACGAGCCGCTGATCGCGGACCACCCGGAGGTCCCGCGCGAATTCGCGCTGCAGGGCTTCGAGGGCGTGCGCGCGTACGGCGAGGAGCCGACCGCGTTCCTCGAGGCGCTCGGCTTCGAGAACGGCCTCACGCGCGGCGACTCGCGCCAGGGCTGGATCTCGTACGAGCCGGCGCCGGTGGAGCGCGGCATCCCCGGCGCGGGCACCGTCCACCACGTCGCGTGGGCGTCGACGATGGAGGACCACGAGGCGTGGCGCGACCGCGTGCGCGAAGCGGGCGGCCGGCCGACCGACGTGATCGACCGGTTCTGGTTCCGCTCGATCTACTTCCGCGAGCCGAGCGGCGTCCTCTTCGAGATCGCGACGCTCGGGCCGGGGTTCGCGACCGACGAGGATCCCGCGCATCTCGGCGAGAAGCTGATCCTGCCGCCGGCGTTCGAGCACCTG
>DASZYW010000106.1:0-4327 GCA_035545195.1 Gaiellaceae bacterium | reverse complement strand
GAGGACGACCTTGTTCCCCTTCACGGTGCCCGCGCCGAGCTTGTCGAGCGTCCGCTGGAAGGCGTTCGAGAGGTTCGTGTTCGCGCCGGTCAGGTAGTCGTCGAGCGACTCCTCGAGCCCGGTGCGCGTGCCGCCGCCGGTCGAGTAGCCGACCACCTGCGCGGCGAGCCCGTTCTGCGGGTAGCGGCGCGAGTAGAAGGTCTGCCCGGCGACGCGCTTGCTCTTGTTGACGGCGAAGCGCGTGCCGTTCTCCGTGACGATCGGGCCGCGGTCGATCGAGAGCTGCGAGACCTGCTCGACCGCGTTGTCCTGCCGGTCGTTGAGGCCGCCGACCGCCCACGACTGCCAGTACGTCGTGCCGACGACGAGCGCGGCGAGCAGCACCAGCGACACGACGCAGAGCCGGACGAGCTGCTGGTTCACGTCGCCGCTCGATTCGCGCGGTGGGAGACGAGCATCAGCCCGGCGACGACCAGGAAGTTCGAGACGATGCTCGAGCCGCCGTAGGAGACGAACGGGAGCGTGATCCCGGTCAGCGGGATGACGCGGAGGATCCCGCCCACGATCACGAACGTCTGCAGCGCGAAGCCGAAGGCGAGCCCGGCGGCGAGCAGCTTCGAGAAGCCGTCGCTCGCCGCCATCGCGATCCGGAAGCCGCGCAGCGTGAACGCCATGTAGACGAGCAGCAGCGCGGCGGCGCCGATCAGGCCGAGCTCCTGGGCGAGCGCCGAGTAGATGAAGTCGGTGTTCAGCTCCGGGATCAGCTTGTGGCCGGTCGCGGTGGTGAACGTGCCGGCGCCGAGCCCGGTGCCGCCGAAGCCGCCGTGCGCGATCGAGTAGAGGGACTGCACCTCCTGGTAGCTCTGGCAGTCCTGCCGGTAGGCCGGCGCCCCGGTGAGCGGGCAGAAGATCTTGTGCGTCGTCCACGGGTCGACCCAGTTGAGAACGCGCTCCCGCACGTGCGGCGTCCCCTCGTAGACCGCGGCCGCGCCGACGAAGAAGAGCGCGAACGCGCCGGCGACGAACGCGAGCCGGTTCGTCGCGACGTAGAGCAGGCCGAGGAAGATCCCGTAGTAGAGGAGCGCCGAGCCCAGGTCGTCGGTCGCGAGCAGGACGAGCATCGCGCCGCCCCAGATCACGACCAGCGGCCCCCAGTCCTTCAGGCGTCCCTGCGCCAGCACCTCGCGCTTCTCGCGCAGGTACGCGGCGAGGAAGACGATCAGCGCGATCTTCCCGAGCTCCCCCGGCTGGAACTGGAGCGGCCCGACGTGCACCCACAGCCGCGCGCCGTTGACGCTCTCCCCGAACCCCGGTGCGAGCGGCAGGAAGAGGAGCAGGATCGCGCCGATCCCCCACAGGTACTTGTACTGCTCGATCACGCGGTAGTCACCGCGCAGCGCGAGCAGCGCGAGCGCGAAGACGGCGACCCCGATCACGACCCAGAGCCCCTGCCGGAACGCGTCGCTGGCGCCGAGCCGGTAGATCTCCGTCAGGCCGATCGCGGTCAGCAGCCCGGCCATCGGGAGCAGGTACGGGTCGGCGTCCGGGACGGTGAACCGCGCGACGAGATGGGCGACGAGGTAGAGCGCGAAGAAGAACGCCGCGTAGGCAAGCGAGCCGGAGGAGATCTGCGACTCGAGCGAGATGTAGACGCTCGCGAAGCCGAGGGCGGTGACGACGCCGACCGCGATCAGCGAGACGAGCTCCCGGTTGCGGTAGGAGAGGCCTATCGCAGGAGCCCCCAGACGAGCAGGACGACCGCGATCCCGAGCAGGCCGACCATCGTCAGGGCCAGGCGCAGCCGTGCGGAGGTGTCGAGCGGCTCCACGTCCCTGCGCGCGGCCGCGAGCGCCTCGGGAGAGCCGGGTTCGAGCAGCTCGTCGGCGATCCGGTCGGGCGGGATGACCATCGTGTCCACCGGCGGATGCGACTCGACCTGCTCCTGCGTGTCCTCGTCCGGCTCGTCCGCGGCCGGCATCTGCATCGTCTCGCCGCCGTCCCCGTCGCCCTCGGCGGAGACGCGGAACGCGACGGCGGTGATGTTGTCCTCGCCGCCGCCGCGGTTGGCGGCCGCGACGAGCGACTTGACCGCCCGGTCGAGGTCGTCCTTGTGCCGCTCCAGCGTCTCGAGGATGTCGACGTCCTCGACCATGTCCGTGAGCCCGTCGGAGCAGAGCAGGAAGACGTCGCCGTCCTCCGCCTCGATCGCGAAGGCGTCGACGTCGACGTCCGGGTCGGTGCCGACGGCGCGCGTGATCACGGAGCGCTGCGGGTGGGCGAGCGCCTCCTCGGGCGAGAGCTTGCCGCTCTTGAGCAGCTCGTTGACGAGCGAGTGGTCGTCGGTCAGCTGTTCCATCCGCTCGGAGCGGACGAGATAGGCGCGCGAGTCGCCGACATGGCCGATCGTGACCGTCATCCCCTCGACGAGCGCGACGGTCATCGTCGTGCCCATGCCGGAGGCGGTGGGATCGCTGGCGGCGCGTTCGTAGACGCGGCGGTTCGCCTCCTGGATCAGCGCAGCGACCCGCTCGGCCCCGCGCAACGGCTGGTCGTCGCCGCTCTCCAGCGTCGTCGCCGCGAGCTTCGAGGCGACCTCGCCCGCCTGCGCGCCGCCCATCCCGTCGGCGACCGCGAAGAGCGGCGGCGCGACGACGTAGTTGTCCTCGTTGCGCCGACGCTTGCGGCCGGTGTCCGAGGCGACGGCGTACTGCGCGACGCTCACGCGACGTCCAGTCTCAGGTCGGTCTCGCCGACGCGCAGGACGTCGCCGTTACCGAGACGCACGGCGCCCTGCACCTTGGAGCCGTTCACGAAGGTGCCGTTGGTCGAGCCGAGGTCGCTGACCCAAACGCCGTCGCGGCGCGCCTCGACGCGCGCATGGCGGGCCGACGCGAACTCGTCGCCGTCGAGCACGAGGTCGTTCTGGCCGCCGCGCCCGATCGTGAGCGGCGCCGAGTCGACGGCGAAGACGTCGCCGGCCTCGAGGCTCGGGCTGCGCTGCACGATCAGCGTCGCCGAGCGGGGCGCCGACTGGCCGAGCCCGACGCTGGCGGCCTGGGCGGGCGAGAGGATCATCGAGTCCTGGTGCGGCGCGCGGCGAGCCTCGCGCGCCGGCGTCCGCACGATCCTCCAGATGAAGAGGTAGAGCACGACGAGGAACGCGATCTTCAGCGCGAGCAGGATCTCCGCGAGGGACTGGGAAGCGAGCACGACGCGCACCGCTATTCCCGCTCGGTGATGAATGTCACCGTCGTCTCGCCGATCGTGAAGCTGGAGCCCGGCTCGAGCTGGGCGCGCTGCACGCGGCGCCCGTCGACCTCGGTGCCGTTCGTCGAGCCGAGATCGACGACCCAGTACGTCGTTCCCTCCTGGACGACCTCGGCGTGGCGGCGCGAGATGTTCGGATCCTCGATCTGGATGTCGGCGTCGCGGGAGCGGCCGAGCACGGAGCGGCGCTTGTCGAGGACGCGCCGCTGGCCCTGCCACTCGAGCACGGCCACCTGGCGGTCGACCCCCATCTCCTCGAGCGAGACCGCCTCGGTCGGCTGGGTGCGCGGCTTGTAGATCATCGTCGCGCCGGACTGCGCAGGCTCGGCGGGCTCCTCGCTGCGCCGCGGCTGCGCCATCCGGGTCGCGATCCCGAACTCGCCCACGCCGAGGTCGTCGTCGGTCTCGAACAGGACGCGCGGCGGCGTCAGCAGCGCGTAGTTCTCGCGCTGCGCGTGCTCGGAGAGATACTCCTCGAGCTCGGAGACGAGCGAGTTCTCATAGCCCTCGAACTGCTCCCGGTCGCCCTCGGAGAGGTAGACGGTGTACTCGTTCGGGACGTAGACGCGCGAGACGGAGACCGAGCGGTGCTCGTCCATCTCCTTCGCCAGCTTCCGCGCGAGCTCGACCGGCTGGACGTTCGTCCGGAAGGCACGCCCGAAGACGCCCTCGAAGAGCCGTTCCAGCTTCTGCTCGATCGCCCGCAGAACCATCGGTCCGGCTGACTGTACCCCGGGGTGCGGGTCGCTGAACCGCTACCGGGCAGGCAACACGGCGGCGCAGCCGGCGACAATCGCGGCGCAGAGGACGAGCGAAGCGATCGCGAGCGCGGAGGCGCCGGCGAGCGCGGGGAAGACGAGCAGCGCGCCGAGCGCGAGCGCGCCCCAACGGCCGCGCGCGCGGGCGGTCGGGACGGCGATAGCGGCGACGGCGAGCACGCCCGCGGCCATCAGGAGGCCCGGATGAGCGCCGGCGGCGCGCACGAGCGAGCCCGCGACGTCGAGCGGATCGCCCGCGCCGGAGACGCCGACGCCGTGCGGGGCTCGGCCGCCGATCAGCG
>DASZYW010000105.1:0-5363 GCA_035545195.1 Gaiellaceae bacterium | reverse complement strand
CGTCGCGACGTTCGTCGTCTTCCACTTCTCGCTCCCCGCGCACCCGTCGAAGCTCGCGGCGAGCGGGCTGCTCTGGGTGGCGATCCTCTTCACGGCGCTGCTCGGGCTCGGGCGCGCGTTCGTCCCGGAGCGGGAGCAGCGGGTGCTCGACGGGCTCGTGCTCGCGCCGTGCGACCGGAGCGCGATCTGGCTCGGCAAGTCGCTGGCGACGCTCGCCTTCCTCGTCGCGGCGGAGGTCGTCGCGCTGCCGGTGTACGCGCTCTTCTTCCGGCCGTTGGGCGGCGGCGCGGTGCTCGGCGTCGCGCTCGCGGACGTGGGCATCTGCGCGGTCGGCACGTTCCTCGGCGCGATGGCGGTGACGACGCGGGCGCGGGAGCTGTTGCTGCCGCTGCTCTTCCTCCCGCTCGCGATCCCGATCGTCGTCGGCGGCGTCGGAGCGGGCGTGGCGGCCGCGCCGGGCCGCTACCTCGTCTTCCTCGGCCTCTACGACGCGCTCTTCGCGGTCATCTGCTGGGCGTCGTTCGAGTTCGTCGTCGCCGAGTGAGAGCTCCGGTGCGACAATCGTGACGGTGGGTCGGCCGTATCGCATTCCGCTGCCGGCGCTCGCGGTGCTCTGCTTCGTGCTCGTCACCACCGCGCTCGCGCTCGTCTTCTTCGTCGCGCCGAACGACGCCGACCAGGGTTTCTCGCAGCGGATCTTCTACTTCCACGTCTCGATCGCGATCACCGCCTACGCGTGCTTCGCCGGCGGCGCGTGGCAGGCGCTGCGCCATCTCTGGAAGCGCGACCCGCGCGCCGACCTCGCCGGCTACGTCGCCGTCCATCAGGGCGTGATCTTCGGCGTGCTCGTCCTGCTCACCGGCTCGATCTGGGCGAAGATCTCCTGGGGGCACTGGTGGCTCTGGAGCGAGGACCAGCTCGTCCTCTTCCTCGTCCTGTTCCTCTTCTACTGCGCCTACTTCATGCTCCGCTTCTCGGTCGACCCGGGGCCGCAGCGGGCGAACATGAGCGCGGTCTACGCGCTCTTCGGCGTCGTCCTGATCCCGGTCAGCTTCGCCGCGATCCGGCTCGCGAAGGGGCTGATCCATCCCGTCGTGTTCACGCGGCACGGGCCGAACTTCGGCGGCTGGATCCTCGTCACGTACTGCGTCGCGCAGGCGGCGATGCTCGTGCTCGCGTACACGCTCTACCGCGTCGAGCTCGCCGGGAAGCGGCTCGACGTCCGGCTGCGCGCTGTGCGGGAGGCGCTCGCGTGACCACCGCCGAGACCTACGTCACCGCCGCGTACTGCGTGGTCTTCGCGCTCGTGCTCGCCTACGTCGTGATCATCGCGCTCAAGGTGCAGCGGCTGGAGCGCGACGTCGCGCGGCTGGAGGACGAGGTCGAGGCGGCGGAGCAGGACGAGCGGGAGCCGGCGCGCGTTGGCTGAGCTGCTCTTCTGGCCGGCGCTGCTCCTGTACGGCGAGGCCGCGGTCGGGTACTTCGGCGAGGCGCGGCGGCCGGGGATTGCGGGGCGCGCCGCGACCTGGGGCGTCCGGCTCGGCTGGCTCGCGCAGACAGCGCTGCTCGCGGTGCAGGCGGCGCGCCGCGACGGGTTCCCGTGGGGCACGTGGGCCGGTTCGCTCAACCTCTTCGTCTGGCTCGTCGTCTCCGCGTACCTGATCTGGGGCTGCCGCAACGCGTACCGGCTGCTCGGGCTCGCGGTGATGCCGCTCGCCGCCGTGCTGCTCGTCGTCGCGCGGGCCGGCGGCGGGACCGGGGTGGGCGGCTCGAGCCACTACTCGAACCTCTTTCTCGTCCTCCACGTCGGCCTCGTGCTCGTGGCGTTCGCCGGGTTCACCCTCGCCGCCGCGCTCTCGGGGCTCTACCTCTGGCAGGAGCGCCGGTTGAAGCAGCACGCGGCGACGACGCTCTTCCGCCGCGTCCCCGCGCTGGCGACGCTCGACGCGCTCGCGCTGCGCACGGTCGCGTGGTCGCTGCCCGCGCTGACGCTCGGGATCGTCGTCGGCGCCGTGCGGCTCGTTCACGACCGCGACTCGCTCGACGCGCTCGTCGTCGCGACGATCGTGACGTGGCTCGTCTGGGCCGCCTACCTCGCGCTGCGCTGGGCCGGCGGCTGGGCCGGCCGGCGCGCCGCCTACCTCGCGCTCGCCGGCTTCGTGCTCGTGATCGTCGTCCGGCTCGCCCTCCCCGCGTCCCACTTCGCCTGATGCGCCTCGTCCTCGTCGGCACCTCGCACCACCACGCCCCGGTCGAGCTCCGGGAGCGGGTCGCGCTCGAGCACGACGCCGCGCGCGAGCTCGCGGCGAGGCTCGCGGCGGGCGGGCGGGAGGCCGTCTGCCTCTCGACGTGCAACCGCACCGAGCTGTACCTCGCCGCGGACGACGGCGACGCGGCCGAGCGGGACGCTGTGGCGGCGCTCGCGTCGCTCGAGCCGGAGGTCGAGGCGGCGCTCTACCGGCTGCGCGACCAGGCGGCGGCGCTCCACCTCTTCCGCGTTGCGGCCGGCCTCGACTCGCTCGTCCCCGGCGAGGGCGAGATCCTCGGGCAGGTGCGCGTCGCGCACGAGCTCGGCACGACCGGCGCCGTGCTCGACCGCGTGTTCCGGCAGGCGCTGCACGCCGGACGGAAGGTGCGCGCGCAGACCGCGATCGGCGAGAGCCCCGCGTCGGTCTCCTCCGCGGCGGCGGCGCTCGCCGCGCAGGTGTTCGGGGAGCTCGGCGGCCGCCGCGTCCTCCTGCTCGGCGCGGGCGAGGTGGGCGACCAGGCGGCGCGGTCGCTCTCCCAGCGCGGCGCCGAGATCGAGCTCGTCGCGAACAGCAAGACGGGGAGGGACGAGATCGAGGCGGCCCTCGGCTCGGTCGACGTCGTGGTCGCCGCGACGAGCGCGCCGGAGCTCGTGCTCGACTCCGCGACGGTGGAGCGAGCGCTCGGCGTCCGGCGAGGCCGTCAGCTGCTCCTGATCGACCTCGCCGTTCCGCGCGACCTCGATCCGTCGATCCACCAGCTCGACGGGTGCTACCTCTACGACATCGACGACCTCGAGGCGATCGTCGCGGACACGCTCTCCGGTCGCCGCCGCGAGGCCGAGCGCGCCGAGGCGATCGTGGCGGCCGAGGCGGCGAAGTTCCACGAGTGGCACGCGTCGCTCGACGTCGTGCCGGCGATCGCGTCGCTCCGGGCGCGTGCCGAGGAGATCCGCGAGGCGGAGCTGCGGAAGGCGGACGCGCTGCTCGGGCGGCTGGACGAGAGCCAGCGCCGGGCGGTCGAGTCGATCACGGCGCAGATCGTCAACAAGCTCCTCCACCTGCCGACCGTGCGGATGAAGCAGGCGGCCGCGGCAGCCGACGGGGTCCTCTATGCTGAGGCCGTGCGGCACCTCTTCGGTCTTGGCGAGGACGAGGGACGCTGAAGCTCGGAAAGCTCACGGGCCGCCCGCTGCCGCTGCAGGCGCCGACCGCATTCGTGCGGGTCCGGCCACGGGGCACGTCGAAGTGCGGCCAACCGGTGCGGAGGCGGTCGAGTTGTGCTGATCCGCGTCGGCAGCCGCGGCAGTAGGCTCGCGCTCACGCAGGCCGAGCTGGCCTCGATCCGCCTGCGTGCCCCGGGGATCGAGATCGCGCTCGTCCCGATCACGACCGCGGGCGACGCCGACCGGACGCGGCCGTTCGGGGAGATCGGCGCGCGCGGCGTCTTCGTCAAAGAGCTCGAGGAGGCGCTGCTCGCGCACCGGATCGACGTGGCCGTCCACTCTGCCAAGGACATGACGGCGAACGACCCGGCAGGCCTCGTCGTCGGCGCGTACCTCCCGCGGGACGACGCGCGCGACGCGCTGTGCGGGGCGGCCGGGCTGCGGCCGGGGATGCGTGTCGGGACCGCGTCGGCGCGTCGGCGCGCTCAGCTGCTCGCGCTGGAGCCGACGCTCTCGATCGAGCCGCTGCGCGGGAACATCGACACGCGGCTGCGCAAGCGCGGCGAGCGTGGGCTCGACGCGGTGGTGCTCGCGGCGTGCGGGCTCGACCGGCTCGGCCTCGGGGACGAGGTCGGGCATCGCTTCGATCCGGAGGAGCTGCTTCCCGAGGCGGGGCAGGGAGCGCTCGCCCTGCAGGTGCGCGGCGGCGAGGAGCACCTCGTGGCCGCGGCGGACGACGCCGCGACGCGCGAGCAGGTGGAGGCGGAGCGGACCGTGGTGGCGGCGGTCGGCGGCGGGTGCCTGGCGCCGGTCGCGGCCCACCACGACGGCACGACGCTGACCGGTCTCGTGGCGGCGGAGGACGGCGCGTGGGTCGAACGGCGAAGCGGCGCCGACGCCGAGGCTCTCGGACGCGAGCTGGCCGCGCTGGCCGCCGCGCGGGAGGCGTGACGGAGAATTGACGCTCTCGCGAGGAAGTCTCCACGGACACGCGACAGGTTTCCGGCTAGCGTCAGCGAAGCCGACCCGGGTCCCCCTTTGGGAGGGTGGGGGCTAGGGATGGGGCAGGGGGTGCCTGGCCGCCGCGGACGTGTCTCGCAGGAGCAGGGCGGGGCGGGACGTGGCGCCGCCGGGCGGGCTCGTGTGGTCGTGACACGTTCGGAGGAGCAGGCGGGGGCGCTTGCGGAGCGGATCGAGGGGCTCGGCGCCGAGGTCGTGCTCTGCCCGCTCATCCGCACGGAGCCGCTCGGCGACGCCACGGTCGACGTCGTGGCCTACGACTGGGTCGTCGTCACCAGCCCAAACGGCGCCGCGGAGCTGGCGCGGCGGCTCGAAGGATCGCCTCGGCGGCTCGCCGCGATCGGGCCCGGTACGGCCGCGGCCCTCCGTGAACGCGGGCTCGAGCCCGACCTCGTACCGGCGACGTCCACGCAGGAGGGGCTGCTCGCCGAGCTCCCGGATCCGCCCGGCCGGGTGCTGCTCGCGGCCGCCGAAGGAGCGAGGCGTCTGCTCGCCGACGAGCTCGGCGCCGACTTCCTCGCGCTCTACCGGACGATCGAGCTCGTGCCGGAGGAACCGCCCGACGGCGACCTCGTCGTCCTCTCCTCGCCCTCCGCGGCCCGCGCCTTCGCTCGGACCGGCGCGCGGATCGCCGCGGTCGCGATCGGCCCGCAGACCGCCGGCGAGGCGCGCGCGCTCGGGCTCGACGTCGTCGCCGAGGCCGAGACGCACGACCTGGACGGCCTCGCCGCTGCGGTCGAGCGCGCACTCGCGACGAGGTAGCCTCGCCGCAGTGCCTCCCTTCATCACGTTCCTCACCGACTTCGGCCTGGAGGACGACTTCGTCGGCACCTGCCACGGCGTGATCAAGCGGATCGCACCCGAGGCCGAGATCATCGACGTCACGCACGGGATCCGTCCCGGCCGGATCCTCCAGGGCGCGCTCGTGCTC
>DASZYW010000104.1:0-1659 GCA_035545195.1 Gaiellaceae bacterium | reverse complement strand
CTCGAGGACGACTACGTCCCGTCTGCCGCCCGCGTCGCGGCGGCCGTTCGCTCGCTCCTCTGACGTGCCCGACCGGCTGCGCCTCTGGCTCGAGCGGAGCCACGACGGCCGCGGCTACCGGCTCCGCGACGCCGCGACGGGCGAGCCCGTGGCGTGGGAGGACCCCCGCGTCCGCGTGCTGCCGGTGGCGGGCGTGTCGTTCCGCGGCGACGCGGTCGAGGACCCGAGCTTCGACCCGGGCCGGAGGCTCGCACTCGTCCCCGAGCCCGACAACCCGTACGACCCCAAAGCCGTCGGCGTCTGGAACGAGGAGCGCACGCTGCAGGCCGGCTACGTGCCCCGTGAGGACGCGGCCGCCCTGAACGGGGACGAGCAGGCCGTGTCCATCTGGCGCGTCGAGGGCGGGCTGCGCGTGCTGATCGTCGCCGCCGACGCCTGGGTCGGCCGGCCGCGGTAGCTTCGCCCTGGCTGTCGGCCGAGATTGGACATGGATATCCCTGGAGCATGGACATGGATATCCATGTCCAACCATCCTCTTGGGACATGTTCCAGGCGTCGAGCCGGTGCGGGCCGAGCGAAAACGCTGCGCTAGCGTCTCGACGGGATGTCCAAAGCGTTCTGGCGGAGTCGGGAGGGGGCCGCGCGATGGGACCGGCTGGCCGATGAGGGCCCCGCCCGGATGGAGCAGCTCGCGCTCCTCCTCGCTCTTCTCGAGCCGACCCGCCCGGGGCGAGTGCTCGAGCTCGGCGTCGGGTCGGGCCGGGTCGCGGAGCTCGTCCTCGACGCCCTGCCCGACGCGCGGCTCACGGGCATCGACGGCTCGGCCGCGATGCTCGACCTGGCGCGTGATCGGCTCGCCCGGTTCGGCGAGCGCGTCGAGCTGATCGAGTGCGCCTTCGAGGAGCTCGACCGTGTCGCGATCGACCCCGGATTCGACGCGGCGGTGAGCGTCCAGGCCCTGCACCACCTCGACGACGCCGGCAAGGCCGGAGCGTTCGGGTGGCTCGGAGAGACGTTGCGCCCGGGCGGCCTGTTCCTCATGCGCGACAAGGTCGCCGTCCACGAACGACTGCTCGCGGAGCACGACGCGACCTGGGCCTGGTACGGCCAGCCGGCGGGCAGCGAGTCCATTCGCGACCCCGCCGACACGCCGTCGCCGCTCACGGCTCAGCTCCAGTGGCTGCGCAACGCCGGGTTCGAGCCGGCGGTGCTCCACTCGGTGGGTCACTACGTCCTGGTCGCCGCGCGGCGGTAGGCTCCGCCGCCGATGGCCTACGAGTTCAAGCTGCCGGACCTGGGCGAGGGCCTGACCGAGGGTGAGGTCGCCCGCTGGCTGGTGGCCGAGGGCGACCACGTCGCCGAGGACGAGCCCCTCGTCGAGGTGCAGACCGACAAGACGACAGTCGAGATCCCGTCGCCCGCGGCCGGGGTCGTGGCGCGCATCCTCGTGCCCGAGGGCGAGGTGGTGCCCGTGGGGACGGTGCTCGTCGTCATCGGCGAAGGCGCCGTTGCCAGCGATGCGCCCGAGCCCGAGACGACGGCGGCGCCCGCCCCCGCGCCGGCGCATTCGCGCGAGCAAGCGGCGCCGGGCGGCGGGCGCATCCAGGCGACCCCGCTCGTGCGCCGCGTCGCGCAGGAGCTCGGCGTCGACCTCGCCGC
>DASZYW010000103.1:0-2159 GCA_035545195.1 Gaiellaceae bacterium | reverse complement strand
GCCGGCCGCGACCGGACGCCGTCGCTGAAGGAGGTGATGGAGACGGTCGACGACCGCTCCGTCGCCTGGACGATCTCCCCGTATCCGACGGCGGAGTGGGCACGGATGGTCTACCCGGAGCTGCAGCCCGACGAGGCGCTGGCGGCGCTCTGGCGGGACGTCGTCCACGTCTGCCGCCTGGACGAGGACGACCCGGCGGCCGCGTGGACGTGGCGGATCGACGAGATCTGGCAGGTCGCCTCGCGCATCGACGCGCTCGACCTCGACGCCGTCCACTTCCAGGGGCCGGGGACCGACCTGACAATCGGCCTGCTCCCGTCCTCGCGCTTCGCGAAGGAGGGCGGCGCGTCGACCACGCGGGTCGGCGTCCGCCACGTGCCGAACCTGCCGACCGAGGAGCTGTACACGACGCCGGACCCGGAGCGGGCCGACGGCGTCGTCGCCGCGACCAAGCCGCTCGACGTCGCAGGCTCGCTCGTCTCGGGTCTCCGAGTCCGCTTCGAGGGCGGGCGTGCGGTCGAGATCGACGCGGACGCCAACGCCGACGCATTACGGCAGCGCTGCGCGACCGACCCGGGCGCGTCCCGTCTCGGCGAGGTCGCGCTCGTCGATCGCGAGAGCCGCATCGGCAAGCTCGGCCGCACCTTCTTCAACACGCTGCTGGACGAGAACGCGGCCAGCCATCTCGCGCTCGGCGACGCCTACGCGGCGCCGGTCGCCGACGCGGCCGACGTGGAGCGCATCAACGAGAGCGCCGTTCACATCGACTTCATGGTCGGCGCCGACGACGTGGACGTCACCGGTGTGACGAAGGCCGGCGAGCGCGTGCCGATCCTCCGCGGCGGGAGCTGGCAGGTCTAGCTCACGCGGCGACGGCGAGCCCATGAGCGGGCACGATGCCGCGCGTCTCGAAGCGGCGCACCGCTTCGATGGTGTCAGACACCGGGACACGCCCAGAATGGACAACGCGCGCGAGCGACTCTCGCGCCACCGTTGTGTTGCGGCCGAAGATCCGGAGCACGAAATCGACGTTGAGCCAATGCGGCGGGTCGGCGAGCCCGATCGTCGCGCGGTAGCTGCTGTCCCTCCAGTCCTCCGCTCGCTCGACCAGGTATGCCGCAACCGGGTTCCGATTCACGTAGGCGACAGACGAGATCAGGTGGGCATCTGTCGCGACCTGAACGCCGAAGAAGCGGTTCTGGAACAGATGGCCAGTGCGGCCGTGCCGACGGTTGACCGTTCGAGAGTGCCCGCCGAGAAGTTCCTGCATTGCCCGCGAAAGGGAGTCCCCGCGTGAGCGAACCACTAGATGAAGATGGTTCGTCATCAAGCACCACGCGAAGAGCTCGGTCTCGTAGTCGATTGCGATCCCGTCGAGCCGGCGTCGGAACTCGAAGCGGTCGACCGCGTCGAAGACGATCGGGTTGCCGTTGTTGCCGCGCGAGACGACGTGGTAGATCGCGTCTGCGTGGATCAGGCGAGGAGGGCGAGACACGCAACCGACGCTAGTCGCCGGCCGGGGCGCCCGGAAGATCGCGTGACGAAGTCGCGAGCGTTTCGTGACGGTGTCTGACACCGGGACATGGCCGTCCCGGACAGGCGCGCCTACGGCTCGGAGATCAGGTCGTCCGGCTCGGTCAGCGCTTCGATCGCCTCTTGCGCCTCGCCGAGGTCGGACTCGGCGACGGTCACCGTCACGGCGTCGTCGTCGACGGACTGCTCGAGCGTCGACTCGATGCCGGCGTTGCGGAGGATCTCCTGCATCTCCTCCGCCTCGGCGACGTCGCCTGCGGTCGCGAGCTGAACCTGGTCGCTCATTCAGAGGGGATGATAGGCGCTTCCTCGCGCGGCGGTCTCGCACCCGACCGCACGAGCTGCGGCGCGCCGCGCTCGGGGAACGGAACCTCGATCACGTCGAAGTCGCGCGGCACGACCACCTCCCCGAACGTCTCGCGCGCCTCCTCCTCCAGCTCGCGGCCGAAGTAGCGGACGGAGACATGCGTCAGCGCGAGCAGCCGTACGTCGGCGAGCCGGGCGACCTCCGCCGCCTCCTTCGCCGTCGAGTGCAGCGTCTCGCGGGCGCGCTCGCCCTCGTCCGCGCCGAACGTCGCCTCGTGGACGAGCACGTCGGCGAGGTGCGCCGCCTGGACGACGTTCGG
>DASZYW010000102.1:0-2955 GCA_035545195.1 Gaiellaceae bacterium | reverse complement strand
CGTCCCGTCGCGCAGGTCGGTGCCGGCGATCTTCCCGGTCTCGATCGTGGCGCCGGAGCAGTCGAGCACGTCGTCGGCGATCTGGAAGGCGATCCCGAGCGCGAGGCCGTACGCGCCGGAGCCGCCGCCGAGCCGGCACGCCGCCTCGAACAGCTTCCCCGTCTTGAGCGCGCAGCGCTCGACGTAGGCCTCGACCGTCGTGGACGGATCGTGGGTCTGCAGGCGCTGCATCGCCTCGCCGCGCGCCAGGCAGAGCGTCGCGTCGGCGAGGATCTCGACCGAGGCGGCGTCGCCGGTCGCGGTCAGCTCCGCGAAGGCGCGGGCAAAGAGGTAGTCGCCGGTCGCACGCGCGGCCTCGGGGCCGTACACCGACCAAGCGGCCGCCTTGCCGCGGCGGAAGTGTGCACGATCGATCAGGTCGTCGTGGACGAGCGTCGCCATGTGCACGAGCTCGACCGCGACCCCCGCCGCCAGCGACGGCTCCGACTCGGGCGGCGTCGAGAGGAAGACGAGCGCCGGGCGCAACCGCTTCCCGCCCGCGGCGAGCGCCTCGTTGCCGACGGCCGCGACGAGGCCCGGGTGACTGGCGACGGTCCGTGCGAGCCGCTCCTCGAGCGCGTCGAGGTAGTCCTCCAGCCCGGGCACGTCCCGGATCCCTCCCAGCGTCGGTGCTGCCGTCACTCCTCCACCTCTCCGACGTGCAGGGCCACGATACCCCCTGCAAAGAGGCGGAACCGCACCTCCGCGAAGCCTGCGCCGCGCAGCAGCGCGGCGAGCTCCTCGGCGGCGGGGAAGCGCCGCACGCTGGCCGGCAGATACGTGTACGCGGAGCCGCCGGGCAGCACGCGCCCGAGCAGCGGCACGGCCCGGTCGAACCAGAGCCGGTAGAAGGGAGCAAGCGTTCCGCGCGGGGTCGTGATCTCGAGGATCCCGAGCCTGCCGCCGGGCTTCAGCACTCGCCGCAGCTCGCGGAGGCCCGCCTCGAGGTCGTCGACGTTGCGGATGCCGAAGCCCACCGTCGCCGCATCGAAGCTCGCGTCCTCGAACGGCAGCGCGAGCACGTCGCCCCGGATCCACTCGACCCGCGGCTCCTTGCGCCGCGCGCGCTCGAGCATCCGCTCCGAGAAGTCGAGCCCCACGACCTCCGACGCACCGCCGCGCAGAGACGCCACCGCGAGGTCACCGGTGCCGCAGCAGGCGTCGAGCACGCGGTCGCCGGCGCGAACGACCGCGCGCACGGTCTCCGTGCGCCAGCGCCGGTCGAGCCCCGCGGTCATCAGGCGGTTCATCGCGTCGTAGACGGGCGCGATCCGGTCGAACATCGCGCGCACGCCGTCGGCGGGAAGACGTCCGGATTCGGTCATCGAGTCGTGACGGTCTCGTAACCGTCGATTCGTCGTGAAACGGCTCGAGCAAGCGCTTTCGAGAGATGGCGTGTACACACCACGCCACGTGGCGACGCCACGCCACGCCAACCCCGGGAAAGAGCCCTCACTGGCCCCAACGCGGCATCAGCGCGTTGTCCAGCCCGAGCTGGTCCAGCGCCCGCCCGACGACGAAGTCGACGAGGTCCTGGACGGTCTCGGCGCCGTGGTAGAAGCCCGGCGCGAGGAAGAGGATCGTCGCCCCCGCCTCGCGAAGCGTCAGCATGTTGCGCAGGTGGATCGCGGAGAGCGGCGTCTCGCGCGGCATCAGCACGAGCTTCCGATCCTCTTTCAGAGCAACCGACGCAGCTCGATGGATGAGGTTCTGCATCGCGCCGGAGGCAACGGTCCCGAGCGTCCCCATCGAGCACGGGCAGATCACGTACGCGTCGACCTTCGCCGAGCCGGACGCGTACGGCGCCTTCCAGTCGTCGACGCCGTAGACGTGGACGTCGCCGGGCGCGCTCTCGAGCACGCGCGCGAGCACCTCCTCGCGCGGCAGCGTCGGCTCGCCGTAGAGCTCGGTCGCGAGCACCTCGATCCCGGCCGACGACGCGCACAGTCCGACCTCGCACCCCGCGCCTGCGAGCGCCTCGAGCAGGCGGGCGGCGTAGGGAGCCCCGGACGCGCCGGTGATCCCGAGAAAGACGTTCACGCCGGGAAGTGTGCCCTGTGCGGCGCTACTGCTTGCCCTTGGAGCTCTCGAGGAAGACCGCGAGCTGGTGCAGGCGCGTCTCCCCGAGCGACTCGAACTTCGGCATCGGCGAGCCGGGGTTCACGCAGGACGGGCACTTGAGGTGGTTGATCTGGAACTGGATGCCGAGGTTGCGCGTCCCGATCTCGGTCAGATCCGGCGCGCCGAGGTTCGACGAGCCGGTGCCGAGATACGTGTGGCAGGCGGTGCAGCCGGCGGTCGCGAACAGCTTCGCGCCCGGCACCGCGCTCGCCGGCAGGTTCTCCTGCTTCACCCACGTCGGCACGTTCGCGATCACCTCGGACGCGAGCGCCTCCTTGGCCGTCGCACCCTTCCACGTGAGGATCGCCATCGACATGACGGTCAGGATCGCGGCGACGACAGCGACCGGCCGGTGCAGCAGCCGCCGCTCGCGGCGCAGGTCGAGGAACGGCAGCGCGATCAGCAGGATCAGCGCAATCGTCGGCACGCCGACGGTGCCGAGGAACACCGACTCCGGCCACTTGAAGATCCGGAGCAGGTAGAAGAGGAAGTAGAAGTACCAGTCCGGGCGCGGCACGAAGCTCGTCGTGCCGGGATCGGCCGGCGCCGTGTACTCCGGCCCGAGGATCCCCTGGTGGGTGCCGTCGTGGTGAGGGCCGTACGACGTCCACTTCCAGATCGTCGCGAGGCCGACGATCACGGACACGACGACGAGGCTCATCACCGTGTCGTGGAACATCGCGTACGGGTAGAACGGCTTCCCGCGCTCCTTGACGTCCTTCTTGTAGGCCGCGAACCCGGCGCGGGCCTCGTCGACGCGCGACGGCTTCTCGGCGGGATGCGCGGCCACTACTC
>DASZYW010000101.1:0-9117 GCA_035545195.1 Gaiellaceae bacterium | reverse complement strand
CTTCGTGTTCAAGACGAAGGAGGGGAAGTTCTCGGCTGTCGCCCAGGACATCGAGGAGCGCTCCCGCAAGGGGCAGCCCGTCCTCGTCGGCACGATCGCGGTCGAGACCTCCGAGTACCTGTCGCAGCTGCTCACGCGCAAGGGGATCAAGCACAACGTCCTGAACGCGAAGGAGCACGCGCGCGAGGCCGAGATCATCAAGGACGCGGGCCAGCGCGGCGCGGTCACGATCGCGACGAACATGGCCGGCCGCGGCGTCGACATCAAGCTCGGCGAGGGCGTGCTCGAGCTCGGCGGCCTCTACGTCCTCGGCACCGAGCGGCACGAGTCGCGCCGGATCGACAACCAGCTCCGCGGCCGCTCTGGTCGCCAGGGCGACCCGGGCGAGACGCGCTTCTACCTCTCCGGCGAGGATGACCTCGTGCGCCTGTTCGCCGGCGACCGGATCAAGTCGATCATGGAGCGCTTCAAGATCCCCGAGGACCAGCCGATGGAGGCGAAGATCCTCTCCCGGCAGATCGAGGGCGCGCAGAAGAAGGTCGAGGAGCAGAACTTCGTCATGCGCAAGAACGTCCTCAAGTACGACGACGTGCTCAACCGGCACCGCGGCCGCATCTACGAGCAGCGCCGCCAGGTCCTCGAGGGCGAGGACATGTCCGAGCAGATCAAGCTCTGGATCGACGAGGTCGTCGAGGACACGGTGCTCCAGTTCACGCAGGAGGAGTACGCCGAGGAGTGGGACCTCGAGGCGCTGACCAACGCGATGGCGGCGCTCTACCAGACCGAGATCACCGCGGCCGAGCTGAAGGAGGACCTCGGCGAGATCTCGCGCGACGCGCTCGTCGAGGAGTTCCAGACGGACGCGCGCGACGAGTACGAGGCGAAGGAGGAGGAGTTCGGCTCGGAGCTGATGCGCGAGCTCGAGCGGTTCGTCGTCCTCCAGGTCGTCGACATGCGCTGGCGCGAGCACCTGGAGAACATGGAGTACCTGCGCGAGGGCGTGCACCTCCGCGCGATGGCGCAGAAGGACCCGCTCGTCGAGTACACCGCCGAGGGCGAGCGCATGTTCACCGCGCTCGGCGCCGCGATCCGCGGCGAGGTCGTCCTCCACCTCTTCCACGCCGAGCTGGCGCCGCAGGACCTGCAGCCGGCCGAGCCGTTCCAGGCGCCCCAGCCGACCGGCAACGGGAACCTCACCTACGAGCACGAGACGACGGCCGGCGCCGAGGCGATCGGCGCGGCGCTCGGCGGCAGCGCCACCGCGGCGGTCGCGGGCGGCGGGTCGACGCAGACCGCGCAGCGGGCGCCGACCGACAAGATCGGCCGCAACGACCCGTGCTGGTGCGGCTCCGGCAAGAAGTTCAAGAAGTGCCACGGCGCCTGACGGTTTGACGGCCGCAGGGGGAATCGAGCTCCGGGGTCTGACGAAGACCTACCGCACGTCGAGCGGGCCGATCGAGGCGGTGCGCGGGATCGACGTCTCGATCGAGCCGGGGGAGACGGTCGCGCTGCTCGGCCCGAACGGCGCCGGCAAGTCGACGACGATCGACATGCTGCTCGGCCTGCTCCCGCCGGACGGCGGGACGGTGTCCGTCTTCGGCCGCTCGCCCGCGGATGCGGTCTCGGCCGGCCTGGTCGGAGGGATGCTCCAGACGGGCAATCTGATCCGCGACCTGACCGTCCGCGAGCTGATGCTCCAGCTCGCCTCGCTCTATCCCCGGCCGCGCGACGTGGACGAGACGATCGCGGAGGTCGGCATCGAGCAGATCGCCGGCCAGCTGACGCAGAAGCTCTCGGGCGGGCAGGGCCAGCGCGTCCGCTTCGCGCTCGCGCTCGTCACGAACGCCGACCTGCTCGTGCTCGACGAGCCGACGGTGGCGATGGACGTCGAGAGCCGTCACGCCTTCTGGACGACGATGCGCCAGATCGCCGCCGGCGGCCGCACGATCCTCTTCGCGACGCACTACCTGGAGGAGGCGGACGCGTACGCCGATCGCGCCGTCCTGATGGCGCAGGGCGCCGTCGTCGCGGACGGCCCGACCACGGAGATCAAGGCGATGGTCGGCACGCGGACGATCCGGACGACCCTGCCGGACGTCGCGCTCGAGCAGCTGGAGCAGCTGCCCGGCGTCGGCCATGTCGAGCGGCGCGGCGAGTCGGTCGCACTCGCCTGCACCGACTCCGACGCCGCGATCCGCGCGCTGCTCGGAGCGTTCCCGCAGGCGCGCGACATCGAGATCGGCGGCGCTGGCCTCGAAGAGGCGTTCCTCGAGCTGACGAGCCGCGCGTGAACACCTATCTCCGCTACGAGCTGAAGAGGACGTTCCGGAACCGGCGGCTCGTGATCGTCTCGCTCGGGTTCCCGCTCGTCCTCTACTTCCTGATCGCGGCGCCGAACCGGAACGAGCACGACCTCGGCGGCACCGGGATCTCCGCGCCGGTCTACTTCATGGTCTCGCTCGTCGCCTTCGGCGCGATGAACGCCGTGCTCGGCTCCGGGATCCGCGTCGCGACGGAGCGCCAGGCCGGGTGGAACCGCCAGCTGCGGCTGACTCCGCTGACGACGCGCGCCTACTTCCGCACGAAGGTGATCGTCGGCTACGGGATGGCGCTCGCGACGATCGCGAGCGTCTACGTCGCGGGGGCGATCGTCGGCGTCCGGCTCGGCGCGGCGCACTGGGTGGAGATGACGCTGCTCATCCTCGTCGGGCTCGTCCCGTTCGCCGCGCTCGGGATCCTGCTCGGCCATCTCGTCAGCTCGGACTCGATCGGCCCGACGATCGGCGGCGTGACCGCGCTGCTCTCCTTCCTCGGCGGCGTCTGGTTCCCGGTCGGCTCGAGCGGCGTCCTCCACTACGTCGCGCAGGCGCTGCCCTCGTACTGGCTCGTGCAGGCGAGCCACGTCGGGATCGGCGGCGGCGGCTGGAGCGGGACGGGCTGGATCGTCATCTTCGCCTGGACCGCGATCGCGGCGCGGCTCGCGATGCGCGCCTATGCGCGCGACACCGGCCGCGGCTGAGCGACGCCCCGCCTCCACGGCGCGAGCATCGACCTGTGCGGCGCCTCGAGGCTCGACCCGAGCCTGAGCGTCGGCAGAAGCGCCTCGTCGTACGATTGACAAGAGCGCGCACGTCTGCTTGCCTGCGGCGAACAGCGGGGCCCCGGGGGAGAGAGGCGTTGCCGACTGTGCAGCGGACGGTCGCCATGGTGTGCCGGTTCGGAGTCGTGGTTCTCCTCCTCGGCACGGTCACGTTCGCCGCGACGAGCCGGCTCGCGCAGGCCGATCCGCAGCCCCTGACCGAGGTCGGCGGGCCGATCCAGGAGGACGGCAGCTTCCCGCAGTTCTTCGGCTCCGTCGTGCTGGGCGGCAAGCTCTTCTTCACCGCCACCGACGGGACGCACGGCCGCGAGCTCTGGACCACCGACGGCACGCAGAGCGGAACGCAGCTGGTCGAGGACATCGACCCGGGCAGTAGCGACTCGAGCGTCGCGGATCTGACCGTCTTCGACGGCTACGTCTACTTCCGGGCCGACGACGGGACGCACGGGTCCGAGTTGTGGCGCAGCGACGGCTCCGCGGCGGGGACGACGCTCGTCGACGACATCGTCTCCGGGAGCGGCGGCAGCTCTCCAGACGACCTGACCGTGCTCGGCGGCGAGCTCTTCTTCGTCGACGGCGCCGACGGCCAGCTCTGGTCGACCGACGGGACGACGACGCAGCTGGTCAAGACCTGGGACACGGGCGGCGGCGACCACACCTACGACAGCGGCCAGCCTCCCGTCGTCGTCGGCTCCGACGCCTACTTCGAGCTCGAGAGCCACGCCGACGGGCTGCAGCTCTGGGCGACCGACGGAACGGCGGGCGGGACGACCGAGTTGCCGCTCTCGAACGACGCGACGTCGATCGCGACGAGGGGCGGCGGCATCGCCGTCGTCGGCTCGAAGATCTTCTTCGCGTGTCAGGTCGCGGGCGACGGTCAGGAGTTGTGCAGCTACGACACGTCGACGCCGGGAACGCCGCCGAGCCTCGTCAAGGACATCCGGTCAGGGGCTTCCGGCTCGTCGCCGGGCGACTTCACCCCGATCGGCTCGACCCTCTACTTCGCCGCCAACGACGGCACGCACGGCAGGGAGCTCTGGCAGAGCGACGGCACCTCGGTGGGCACCGCGCTCGCGCTCGACATGCTCAGCGGCTCCAGCGGCGGACTCGGCAGCATCAGCGGCACGGTCGGCACCGAGCTCCTGCTCGTGGGCGTCGGCGACAACACGCACGGCAGCGAGCTCTGGAGCTGGGACACGGGCACGGCGCCTGCGAACGCGACGCTGCTCGACGACATCGACCCGGGCACGAGCAGTTCCAGCGCCCGGGCCTTCACGGCCGCACCAGGCGGGATCTACTACTTCACCGCCGACGACTCGACGGACGGGACCGAGCTGTGGAGGACGGACGGTTCGGCCGCCGGCACGAGACTCGTCCAGGACCTCGATCCCGGCACCGGGGGCGGGGCGTCCGGCCAGATGGCGATGCTCGGCTCGACGCTGCTCCTGCAGGGACAGGGCGGACTGGAGGGCAACGAGCTGTACTCGAGTGACGGCTCGACGATCTCCCTCGTGGACAACATCAACCAGACCGGGACCGGCGCCGACGTCGCTTCCGCCACCGCGGCCGGCGACCGCGTCTACTTCGCCGCCGACGACGGGTTCCACGGCGTCGAGCCCTGGTACACGGACGGCACGACGACGGCGATGCTCGCGGACATCGATCCCGGCGCCGACGGCTCGGCCCCGACCGACTTCACCGCGGTCGGTTCGACCGTCTACTTCGTCGCGAACGACGGGACGCACGGCTCCGAGCTCTGGAAGACGGACGGGACGGAGGCGGGGACCGTGATGGTCGAGGACATCGACCTCGGCTCTCTGTCCGGCGTCGATCTCGATTTCGGGGGGAACTTGATCGCGATCGGGTCGACCCTCTACTTCCCGGCGGACGACGGGACGGACGGGGTCGAGCTCTGGCGGTCGGACGGCACGTCGTCGGGGACGACCATGGTCGACGACACCGATCCCGGTGGCGGCAACGGAAGCCCTGACCACCTGACCGCCCTCGACGGCGTCCTCTACTACTCGGCCACCGACGGCGTGGACGGCGACGAGTTGTGGAAGTACGACGGGACGAACCCGCCGAGCATGGTCGCGGACATCAACCCGGGCTCGGGCGACTCCAGCCCCGACCATCTCACCGTCTTCGACGGCAAGCTCTGGTTCGCCGCCGACGACGGCACCGACGGGGACGAGCTGTGGCACAGCGACGGCACGAGCGTGGGCACCGTCCTGGACACCGACATCGATCCCGGCTCGGACGGCAGCTCTCCCGACGAGCTCACCGTGGCCGGGAACCAGCTCTTCTTCATCGCCGACGACGGGACGCACGGCGAGGAGCTCTGGGTGCACGGCACCAGCGGGAGCGCGACGCTCGTCGACGACATCGCCGCGGGCAGCGACTCCTCCGAGGCCGAAGACCTCACGGCCGCCGGGTCGGAGATCTACTTCATCGCGGACGACGAAACGCACGGATTCGAGGTGTGGAAGAGCGACGGCACGGCCGGCGGCACCGCGCTCGTGATGGACATCGACCCGGGGAGCGACGACGGGGTCGACAACCGCCCGGAGTTCGTCGCCGGCGGCTCCGAGGTCTACTTCGTCGCGACCGACGGGACGCACGGCGACGAGCTCTGGCAGACGGACGGGACCAGCTCCGGGACGGCGATGGTCGAGGACTTGAACCCGGGCTCGGACAGCGGCGCGACCGACGACAGCACCGGCGTGGTGATCGGGACGACGCTGTACGTCTTCGGCAACGACGCGACGAGCGGTGAGAACGTGTGGAAGCTCACCCTCAGCGAGGGCGGTGGCGGCACGACGACGACGACGCCGGCCTCCACCACGACGACCACCACCACCACGACGACGACCACGACCTCTCCGAAGGGGTGCTCCGCGGTCGACGGCGCCGGCGCGGTCAGCGGGGATCTCTCCTGCGGCGGCTCGGTGACGGCGTCGGACGGGTCGGGCACGAGCGCGAGCTTCCCCGCCGGCGAGTTCAGCAGCCGGACGACGGTGACGGTCAAGGACCTCGCGAACCCGGGCCTGAGCCTCGACCTCCCGCCGCCGGCCGGCTTCCTGGTCGGAACCACCACGGTCTCGCTCACCGTCACGGATGCCTCCGGCCACCTGGTCACCTCGTTCGCGGAGCCGATCGTGCTCCACTTCCCCAAGCCGACCGGGCCGGTGCTGGTCGCCTACTCCGTCGACGGCGAGACGAAGTGGGTCGACATCCCGCGGATGAGCACGCCGACGCTCCCGGCCGGCTGGAGCGACGGCTACTACGTGCTCGCGGACGGCTCGGTCGACGTCTACACGCTCCACGCGACCGTGTTCGGCCTGCTCGTCCCGGGAGCGCCGCCGGCGCCGACGGGGTTGACCGGCAGCTGGGCGGACGGCGCGCTGGCGCTGAGCTGGGGCGCGCCCGACTTCCCGGACGTCAAGAGCTACCTGATCTACATCGACGGGAAGGCGATCAAGGAGGTCTCCACGACCTCGACCAGCACGCGCGTCATCGAGCAGGGCGGCCCGGGCACGTACACGGTGGCGGCGAAGAACAGCGCCGGCACGATCGGCGCTGTCTCGGGCGCGGTGACGGTGACGCCGAAGCAGCGGCCGGCCTCGGCGCCGAAGCGGATCCCGAGCTGGGCCTGGCACGCGCTCGACGGCGACACGGCCGCTGCCCCGAAGCCGCGCCCCACGTGGTACGCCGCCTGGCGGCAGTGGCGGCTGCACCGCTACACGATCACGAGTTAGCCGCGGCTACGATCCGCGCGCGATGTCCGCGCACGAGGAACAGCCGCTCTCCGAGCAGCTCGATGAGATCGGGGCCCAGCTCGACTGGGTCCGTGGTTACCTTTGACCCCGCTGCGCTGAAGACCCGTCTCGGCGAGCTCGAGCAGGAGCTCGCCCGTCCCGACTTCTGGAACGACCAGCAGCGCGCCGCGAAGATCTCGGCCGAGCATCAGCGCACGCAGCGCAAGCTGGAGCGCTACGACGCGCTCGCCTCCAACGTCGAGTTCCTGCGCGAGGGCGTCGGCGCCTTCCCGGACGAGGAGCTCTGGCCGGTGCTGCGGGAGGTCCGCGACGAGCTCGGGCGCCTGCAGGAGGACGCGCTCTTCTCCGGCGAGTACGACGCCGGCGACGCCGTGCTGACGATCCAGGCCGATGCGGGCGGCACCGACGCGCAGGACTGGGCGGAGATCCTGCTGCGCATGTACCTGCGCTGGGCGGAGCGGCGCGGCTTCAAGACCGAGGTGATCGAGACGAGCCCGGGCGAGGAGTACGGGATCAAGTCGGCGACTCTCACCGTCCGCGGCGAGAACGCGTACGGGATCCTCAAGGCGGAGCGCGGCAAGCACCGGCTCGTCCGGCTCAGCCCGTTCGACCAGGCGCACCGCCGCCACACGAGCTTCGCGCAGGTGATCGTCGCGCCGCTGCTCGAGGAGGCGGGGGACGTGGAGATCGACGAGGACGAGCTGCGCATCGACACCTATCGCAGCTCCGGCGCGGGCGGCCAGCACGTGAACAAGACCGACTCGGCGGTGCGGATCACCCACCTCCCGACCGGGATCGTCGTCGCGGTGCAGAACGAGCGCAGCCAGTCCGCGAACAAGGACACTGCCCTGAAGATCCTCCGCTCCCGGCTCGCGGAGAAGGCGGAGGAGGAGCGCGAGGCGGAGCTGGCGCGCGAGCGCGGCGGCGTCAACATGGGCTTCGGCGGCAACGCCGCCCGCAGCTACGTGCTCCACCCGTACCAGCAGGTGAAGGACCCGCGCACCGGCTTCGAGGTCGGCAACGCGCAGGGCGTGCTCGACGGCGACATCGACGGCTTCATCCGCGCCTTTCTCCTGCAAGCGGCGGGAAACGGGTCGTAGCCGACCGGAGCCTCCGCTAGAGTGACGCCCACTGCGCGGCCCAGTTCGTCGACCACCTCCCGGGACGTGACCGACCTCCAGATAGAGACAGCTCCCGCTCCCGAGCGCGTTCCCGAAAAGGGCGCGGCGGGCTCGATGATCGTCTTCGAGGACGTGACGAAGATCTACGAGCCCGACGTCGTCGCCCTCCAGAACGTCACCTTCGGGATCGACAAGGGCGAGTTCGTCTTCATCGTCGGCGCCTCCGGCTCAGGCAAGTCGACGCTGATCCGGCTCCTGCTCAAGGAGCTCGAGCCGACGACAGGGCGGATCATCGTCGGCGGCCGCGACCTGACGCGCCTGTCCGGGTCGAAGGTGCCGCTGCTGCGGCGCAACATCGGCTGCGTGTTCCAGGACTTCAAGCTGCTGCCGAGCCGCAACGCCGCCGACAACGTGGCGTACGCGCTCAAGGTGCAGGGCGAGAGCCGCTCCTCGATCCGGCGCAAGGTGCCCGAGGTGATGAACATGGTCGGGCTCTCGCACAAGATGGCGTCGTTCCCGGACGAGCTCTCCGGCGGCGAGCAGCAGCGCGTCTCGATCGCGCGCGCCGTCGTCAACCACCCGCCGCTGCTCGTCTGCGACGAGCCGACCGGGAACCTCGACCCCGACACCAGCGTCGGGATCATGCAGCTCCTCTACCGCATCAACCGCGCCGGCACGACGATCCTGATGGTCACCCACGACCGCGAGATGGTCGACAAGATGCGCAAGCGCGTGATCGCGCTCGAGGACGGGCGGCTGGCGCGCGACGAGCGGCGAGGCGGGTACTCCGAGTGAGCCGGGTCCGTCTCCTCGTCACGGAGGCGTGGTCGTCGATCCGCCAGAACGCGTCCACGACGGTCGCGGCGACGATGACCGTCCTGATCGGGATGTTCCTGCTCGGCGTCTTCATCGCGCTCGGCACCTGGGTGCTCTCGTGGAGCAACCACGTGAAGAAGGAGCTGCAGGTGAAGGTCTATTTCGTCTCCGGCGCGACGACCGCCCAGGAGGTCTTCACCGGTCAGAAGCTGCGCTCGCTCGACCACGTGAAGCGGGTCGTCTTCGTCTCGAAGGCGCAGGCCGAGTCGCAGATGCGCAAGGAGTTCCCCGACCTGTACAA
>DASZYW010000100.1:0-3656 GCA_035545195.1 Gaiellaceae bacterium | reverse complement strand
CTGGTCTGGCTCTTGCCGCAGCCGGTGCGGACCGCGGTCACGGCGACGACCGGCTTCGTCGCGAGCAGCATCGTCGAGCGCGGCCCGAGCAGCCGGAAGTCGGCGCCCGCGGCCAGCACGAGCGACGCCTTGTGCATCACGTCCTCGTGCGCGAGGTCGGAGTAGGCGAGCACGACCTCGTCCACCTCGTACTCCTGGACGAGCTCGGCGAGCCGCTCCTCGGGGAGGATCGGGATCCCGTCGGGGTAGAGCGGCCCGGCCAGCGACGGCGGGTAGACGCGGTTCTCGATCCCGGGGATCTGCGCCGCGGTGAACGCGACCACGTGCGTCTCCGGGTCCTCGCGGAAGACGACGTTGAAGTCGTGGAAGTCGCGTCCGCCCGCGCCCATCACGATCACGGTCGCCATGCCCGAAGCCTGCGCCGGGCGCTTCGGAACGGCATCGGGAGGAAGCCGCACGCGCCGTCGGCAGCGGACCGGATGCCGCCCCGGCCGCGCTGGCCGACCATGTGCTCGTGGCGACCGCCACGGCACCGAAGGACTTCCTCCGCGTCGCCGACCTCACCCCGGCGCGACTCGCCGCGCTGCTCGACCTCGCCGAGCGGATGGACGCCGACCCGGACGGCTGGGTCGACTCGCTGCGCGGCCACTCGGTCGCCCTCTACTTCGCGAAGCCCTCGACGCGGACGCGCGTGTCGTTCGCCGCCGCCGCGGCGCGGCTCGGCCTCAACCCGATCCTCCTCCGCCCGGACGAGCTCCAGCTCGGCCGCGGCGAGCCGGTCGCCGACACGGCGCGCGCGCTCTCCGCCTACTGCGACGCGGTCGTCGTGCGCACCTACGCGCAGGCGGAGCTCGAGGAGCTGGCGGCCGCCGCGAGCGTCCCCGTCGTGAACGCGCTCTCCGACGAGCACCATCCGTGCCAGGCGCTCGCCGACCTGCTCACCGTCCGCGAGCGCTTCGGCGAGCTCGAGGGCCGGCGCCTCGCCTTCGTCGGCGACGGCGGCTCGAACGTCGCGCACTCGCTGCTCGAGGCGGGCGTGCTCGCCGGCATGGAGATCGCGATCGCCGCGCCGTGGCAGCACTCGCCCGCGCCCGAGGTCGTCGACCGCGCGCTGACGATCGCGGACGAGACCGGCGCGCTGGTCGACATCGTCTCCGAGCCGGCCGACGCGGTCCGCGGCGCGCACGCCGTCTACACCGACGTCTGGGTCTCGATGGGCGAGGACGCCGAGCGCCCGGAGCGCTTCGAGACGCTGCGGAGCTACCGGGTCGACGAGGAGCTGCTCGCGCTCGCGCGGCCCGACGCGGTCTTCCTCCACTGCCTGCCCGCGCACCGCGGCGAAGAGGTCGACCCCGAGGTGATCGACGGGCCGCAGTCGCTCGTCTGGCGCCAGGCCGCGAACCGGGAGACGACCGAGGAGGCGCTGCTCTTCGCGCTCCTCACCGGCGACTGGAGCGGCTGACCGTGCGGATCGTCGTCGCGCTCGGAGGCAATGCGCTCCTCCGTCGCGGCGAGGAGCCGTCCGTCGACGCGCAGCGCGCGAACGTCGAGGCCGCAGCCGCAGCGCTCGCGCCACTCGCCGCGGCGCACGAGCTCGTCCTCACGCACGGCAACGGGCCGCAGGTCGGGCTTCTCGCGCTCCAGGCGGACTCGGGCCGAGACGTGGCGCCGACGCCGCTCGACGTGCTCGGGGCCGAGAGCGAGGGGATGATCGGCTACCTGCTCGTCCAGGCGCTCGGGAACCGGCTGCCCGGACGCCGGATCGCCTCCGTCCTGACGCAGGTCGCCGTCGACCCGGGCGATCCCGCCTTCCTCGCGCCCGCGAAGCCGATCGGGCCGGTCTACCGGGAGGTGCGCGCCCGGCAGCTGGCGGCCACGCGAGGCTGGACGATCGCCGCGGACGGCGACTGGTTCCGGCGCGTCGTCCCGTCGCCGGAGCCGCTCGAGATCGTCGAGGTGGAGACCGTGCTGGCGCTGCTCGCGGCGGGCGTGCTGCCGGTCTGCGCGGGCGGCGGCGGCATCCCGGTCCGCCGCAACGGCGACGGCGAGCTGCGCGGCGTCGAGGCCGTGATCGACAAGGATCTCGCCGCGGAGCTGCTGGCACGCAGCGTCGGCGCCGAGCGGCTGCTCCTGCTCACGGACGTCTCCGCGGTCGAGTGGGACGGCAGGCCGCTGCGGCGCGCGACTCCGGCCGAGCTGCGCGGCCTCAGCTTCCCCGCGGGCTCGATGGGCCCGAAGGTGGAGGCGGCGTGCCGCTTCGCCGAGCGCACCGGCGGCGTGGCCGCGATCGGCGCGCTCGGCGAAGCGGTTGCGATCGTCGCCGGCGAGGCCGGGACGATCGTCTCGGTCTAGCTCAGCACCACGGGCTGGCTGGTGCCCTCGAAGAGCGGCGTCGTGATGCGCAGCTTCTCGCCGTGGTAGCCGCTGATCTTGCGGATCAGGGTGCCGGACGGGTACGTCTTCGCCCGGCTTCCGATCGTCACCCAGCGCTTGCCGTTCCAGCGCTGCAGGAAGTAGGTGCGGACACCGTGTCCGGGCCGGACCTGGCCCCAGACGGTGACCCGGTTCCCGCTGCGCGAGAGCTGCACCAGCGGCAGCGCGAACGCGCGGAACGCCGGCTTCTGGGTGCCCTTCGCGCTGATCAGCCCGCTCTGCCAGCCGCCGACGCCGGGCTCGTCCTTGATCAGGAACTGGATCAGGACGGTGACGCCGGACGCCTGCCAGACCTTGAGCGCGGCCTGGTCGAGGTACGCCGCCTGCTTCAGCGGCGAGACGCCGGAGAGGCGGTCGGGCGGGTTCGTCTGGTAGCCGTACTCGGTCAGCCAGAGCGGCTTGAAGCCGAAGTAGTGCGTCACGTCGCGCCGGATCTCGGAGAGCCGGGCCATCGTGAACGTCTCGCAGTGCGTGCACGGGTCGTAGTCGGGCGTCTCGCGGGGAGAGCCGGGATACGGGTTCTGCGCGTACGCGTCGAGGTGCGCGTGCGCCTTCGCCATCCCCGCCATGAAGGTGAGCGGCGAGATCCCGCTGGAGGTGCGCCGCGGCGAGGTGACGCCGCCGGCGACCTTGTTCGCCCTGCTCGCGGCGTGGAGGTTCGCGTACGCCGGGTTGAGCAGCCGCTTCACGTACAGCGACGGCGAGACGGGATTGGAGAACGTGCGCAGGTTCGGCTCGTTCCAGATCGTCCACATGTGGATCCACGGGAACCGCTTCGACGCCGCGTAGGCGAAGTTGCCGAGCCCCGCTCTGGGGAGGTAGTTGGGCGCGCGGCCGCCGTTGGCCCACCGCGGCGATCCCCAGATCGTCACGAGCGTCGCGATCCCGTCCTGGTGGAGCGCCAGGAGCGTGTCGCCGGTGGTGCCCCAGACGTAGTTCGGGTCGTCCGGGTCCCGCTGGTCGGCCGGCTTCTGGGCCGCGATCCGGTCCCAGCGGAGCGTGATCCGCACGGTCTTCACACCGAGCTTGTCGAGGGTCGCGAGACGCTGGTCGAGCGTCCCGGGGCCGTACAGGATCCAGGCGTCGTCCTGGACGCCGAACTTCGCGGTGTGCGAAGCGAAGGCCGGCGACGCGGCCCCCACCGCGATCACGCCGGCGAGCACTGTGATGAGTACTAGGCGATGTCTGAGCATGGTCACGACCGTAGCCGTGCCCATGTTCGA
>DASZYW010000099.1:0-4619 GCA_035545195.1 Gaiellaceae bacterium | reverse complement strand
GACCGCCGCGAGCGCGGCGAGCGGGACGGCCAGCGACCCGAGCGAGCGGTGGCCGAGGAAGGCGCCCGCGACGACGTGGCCGAGCAGCGCCGCCTGCGCGACGATCGCCGCCGCCGAGCCGAGCGAGAGCGCGCCCGCCGCGACGAGGAAACGCCTGGCCGGCGGCGCCTCGCGGAGCAGCCGCGGATCGAGCGCGCGCATGGTCGCGCCCTAGCGCCCCGTACCGAGCGGCGAGCGGGCGATCAGGTCGGCGGGCGTCCGGATCTCCGCCGCGTCCTCGTCGCCGAGCCGCGCGCGGAACACCCAGTACGTCCACGACTGGTAGAGGAGGACGATCGGCGTGAAGACGAGCGCCACGATCGTCATCACCGTCAGCGTGTAGTGCGACGAGCTGGTGCTCCAGATCGTCGGGCTCCATGCCTTGTGGGTCGAGACGACGACCCGCGGATAGAGGTTGAGGAAGAGCGTCAGCACGATCAGCGCCACCGACCCGGCCGTCGCCGCGAAGGCGAACCCGACGTGCTCGGAGCGCAGCAGCGCGGCGGCCGCGAACGGGAGCAGGAAGGCCGCGATCGGCACGACGCCGGGCACGAGGCCCTTGCCGTTCGAGCGTGCGTTCGCGTACGTCCAGATCAGGAAGCCGAAGGTGAGCGCCGCGGCGGGGAGCCCGAGCCGCGCGGCCGTCTCCTTCGCGCGGGCTTCGAGCTCGCCCGTCGTGCGCAAGCCGAGGAAGAGGGCGCCGTGGAAGGCGAAGAGCGCGAGCATCGTGACGCCACCGAAGAGCGCGTACGGGTGGAGCAGGTCGAGCAGGTTCGCGGTCACCTGGCCGCTCGCGTCCGTCGGCACCCCGCCGACGAAGTCGCTCACGCCGACGCCCCAGAGCAGCGCGGCGAGCCCGCTCGACGCGGCGAGGACGACGTCCCAGCGGCTGCGCCACTCCTCGTCGGGCCGCTTGTTGCGGTACTCGATCGCGATCCCGCGCACGATCAGCGCGACGAGGATCAGGAAGAGGGCGAGGTAGAAGCCGGAGAAGAGCGACGCATACCAGCCTGGGAACGCCGCGAACGTGGCGCCGCCGGCGACGAGCAGCCAGACCTCGTTGCCGTCCCAGACCGGGCCGATCGTCCGGATCAGCGTCCCGCGCTCCTTCACGTCCCGGCCGACGAGCGGGATCAGCGTCCCGACGCCGAAGTCGAAGCCCTCGAGCACGAAGTAGCCGACCCAGAGCACGACGATCAGGAAGAACCAGAGCGTCTGCAGGTTCCAGTGGCCGTGGGTGGTGGCGAGCAGCGTCATCTCAGTAGGTCAGCGCGGGGATGCGGGTGGGCTTGCCGTCCGTCTCGGTGAGCTCGGGCGCGAAGGTGCCGGCGCCGTCCGGTCCGGCCTTTGCGGCGCGGATCATCAACGCCGCCTCGACGACCGCCAGCACCCCGTAGAGGAGGGTGAAGCCGGCGAGGGTGAGGCCGACCGACCACGCGCCGACGGTCGGCGAGACGGCGTCCTTCGTCAGCAGCAGCCCCTGCACGATCCAGGGCTGTCTGCCGATCTCGGTGAAGATCCAGCCCGCGAGGTTCGCAACCAGCGGCAGCGCGATCCCCCAGACGGCGAGGCGCAGGAAGCGGGGGCTCGACTCCAGCCGGCCGGGCAGGCGCGCGAGCCACAGCCCGAACGCCCCGATCAGGATCGCGACGAAGCCGATCCCGGCCATGATCCGGAAGCCCCAGTAGGTCACGCCGACGATCGGCTCGTAGTTGCCGGGGCCGTACTTGGCGACGTACTGCTTCTGCAGGTCGGCCATCCCCTCGACCGTCCCGTTCCACGAGTTGTCGGCGAGGATCGAGAGCCCGTGCGGGACCGCGATCGACACGAGGTCCTTGGATGGGTACTTCGCCCAGGGGCCGAGGTCGAAGAGGGAGAGGCCTGCGCCGCTCTTCGTCTGGTAGAGCGCCTCGGCGGCGGCCATCTTCATCGGCTGCTGCTTCGTCATCAGCTGGCCCTGCTCGTGTCCGATCAGGACGGTGGCGAGCCCGGCGCCGACCGTCGCCCAGAGCGCGATCGTCGCGGCGGGCCGGAAGACCTCCGCGTCGCCGCCACGCCGGAGGTGCCAGGCGGCGACGCCGAGGACGAGCATCGCGGCGGTGAGGACGGCCGCCGCGATCGTGTGGCCGAACGCGCGGATCAGCGTCGAGTTGGTCAGGATCTGCGCGATCGAGGTGAGCTCGGCGCGCTGCGTGACCGGGTTGATCTTGTAGCCGACCGGGTGCTGCATCCACGAGTTCGCCGCGAGGATGAAGTAGGCGGACGCGGTCGTCCCGATCGCGACGAGCCAGAGCGTGGCGAGGTGCACCTTCGGCTTGAGCCGGTCCCAGCCGAAGATCCAGAGCCCGAGGAAGGTGGACTCGACGAAGAAGGCGGCGAGGCCCTCGATCGCGAGCGGCGCGCCGAAGATGTCGCCGACGTAGCGGGAGTACGCCGACCAATTCATCCCGAACTGGAACTCCTGGACGATGCCGGTGACGACGCCGAGTGCGAAGTTGATCAGGAAGAGCTTCCCGAAGAAGCGCGTCATCCGCAGCCACTTCTCGTCGTGCGTGCGGTACCAGGCGGTCTGCATCCCGACCAGGAACCACGCCGTTCCGATCGTGACCGGGACGAAGAGGAAGTGGTACAGGGTGGTGACGGCGAACTGCCAGCGCGCGAGGTCGAGGGTCACGGCGTCAGGCTCGCGGGAGCGCCTGTGCCGGGCATCGGGCCGAGTCCCGCGCGCCGGTGCGGGCTTCTACGGATTGTCTCGACCTGTCCGCCGCGGCCACGTCCGGTGTCAGACACCGGACGTGGCCGGAAACGACACGTAGGCTCGCGCGGATGACGGCGCTCCTGATCGCGCTCGCGCTCGGCTTCGCGTGGAGCATGGGCGCGCACTACACGGGCGCGACGATGGGGATGCCGCACGCCCTCGGCGCGATCTCCGCGCGTCGCGCGCTCCTGCTGATGGCGCCGCTCACCTTCGCGGGTGCGGCGCTCGCGAGCCACGCGGTCGAGAAGCGCGTCGGCTCCGGGCTGACGCACGACCGGCTCTCGGTGACGGCCCAGGTCGTCGTGATCGGCGTCGCCTTCGCCACGACGACGGCGTTCAACGGCGCGCGCGTCCCGACCTCGACGATCCAGATCCTCGTCTTCTCGGTCGCGGGCGTCGCGCTCGCGACCCGCGCCGGGGTCCGCTGGAGCGAGATCGGGAAGCTGGCGATCGTCTGGCTCTCGGCGCCGCTCGCCGCCACGGCGCTCGGCTTCGCTCTCACGCGCGCGCTCGACCGGATCCCGCTCGGAGCCGCCACCGGCGCGGCGCTCGTCGTCGTCGGCGCCGCCGCCTCGTTCGCGATGGGAGCGAACGACGTCGCCAACGCGAGCGGCGCGCTCGTCGGCACCGGGACGCTCGGCCCGCTCGCCGCAGGCGCGCTCGGCGGCGCCGGCCTCGCAGTCGGCGTGCTCGTCTCCGGCAAGCCGCTCCTCCGCCGCGTCGCCTTCGAGATCGTGCAGGTCGACCGCCCGATGGCGACCGCGGCGCAGCTCGTCCAGGCGGCCGTGGTCCTCGCCGCCGTCGCCTTCGGCTTCTTCACCTCGATGAACCAGGCGCTCGTCGGCGCGATGGCGGGCGCCGGCCTCGCGCGCGGCCGCCACACCGTCCGGGTCGCGACGCTGCTCGCGATCGTGCGCGGCTGGCTGCTCGGCCCGGCCGCGGCACTCGCCGCCGGCTACGCCTTCGGCCTGCTCGCTCGCTAGAAGAGGCCGACGGTGCGCCCGTCCGGCGCGACGTCGATGTCGAACGCCGCGGGGTGCTTGCCGAGCCCAGGCATCGTCTGCATCTCGCCGCAGAGCGCCACGAGCCAGCCGGCGCCGGTGTAGGGCCGGATGTCGCGGATCGGGACGGTGAACCCGGTCGGCGCGTTCTTCAGCTTCGGGTCGTGCGAGAGGGAGAGGTGCGTCTTCGCCATGCAGATCGGCAGGCCGCCGAGCCCGAGCTTCTCGTAGCGCGCGATCGCGCTCTGCGCCGCCGGCAGTAACTCGATCCCGTCAGCGCCGTAGACGCGCGTCGCGATCGCCTCGATCTTCGCCGCGATCGGCTGGTCGAGCTCGTAGACCGGCCGGAACTCGGAGGCGTGGCGTGTCGCCTCGATCACGGTCTCCCCGAGCGTGGTTGCGCCGGCGCCGCCCTGCTCGAAGCCCTCGTTGATCTCCGCCGCCCAGGCGCCGCGCTCGAGCGCGATCCCCCGCAGCCGCTCCAGCTTCTTCCGCTCGTCGCCTGGGAACGCGTTCACCGCGACCACCGCGTTGAGCCCGAACTCCCGCGCGATCCGCAGGTGCCGTTCGAGGTTGTCGGCGCCGAGCTCGAGGTCGCCGTCGCCGTGGTGCTCGATCGCGCGCACGGTCGCGACGAGCACGACCGCGCTCGGCGTCAGGCCGCCGACGCGGCAGACGATGTCGAGGAACTTCTCCATTCCGAGATCGGACGCGAAGCCGCCCTCGGTGATGACGGTGTCGCCGAGCTTGAGCCCGATCCGCGCCGCGGAGAGGGAGCTGTTGCCGTGCGCGATGTTCGCGAACGGCCCGGCGTGGACGAA
>DASZYW010000098.1:0-2386 GCA_035545195.1 Gaiellaceae bacterium | reverse complement strand
CCGCTCGGCCTGCGCGGCAGGGAGCTCCACACCTGGCACCTCGACGAGCCGCTGAACGACGCCGACGCGCGCGCCCGCGACCTCCTGCTCCGGCCGCGCGGCGCCTACGTGATGGGCCGGAACATGTTCGGGCCGATCCGCGGCGAGTGGACCGGCGACTGGCGCGGCTGGTGGGGCGACGAGCCCCCGTACCACGCGCCGGTCTTCGTCCTCACGCACCACGAGCGGACGCCGGTCGAGCTGGAGGGCGGGACGACGTTCCACTTCGTCACGGGCGGCTTCGACGCCGCCTACGAGCAGGCGACGGCCGCTGCGGAGGGGCGAGGCGTGGACATCGCCGGCGGCGCGTCGACGGTGCGCCAGGCGCTTGCCGCGGGCGTCGTCGACGAGCTCGTCCTCGACTGGGTGCCCGTCCTGCTCGGCGCGGGCGAGCGGATCTTCGAGGACGTCGGCGCGCTCCGCCTCGAGCCGTTCGAGGTGTTGCACTCGCCGCTGGCGACGCACGTGCGCTACCGCGCCGGCGGCGCCTAGCGCGCCGCGCGGCTCTTCTGCCAGTCGCGCGGCTGCGCCCCGACCTGCTCGAGGATCGTCTCCAGCAGGACGAAGCTGGAGAGCACGTGCTCGCGCGCGAGCGCCCGCGCGCCTGCGGCCGACCCGGCGACGAGCGCCTGCTTGATCGCGCGGTGCTGCTCGGCGTTCTTCGCGTAGAGGCCGTCGATCGAGTGGTCGCCCGGCGCCCAGACCGCGGGGCCGGAGAACGACCGGCGCGCGCTCTTCGCCAGCTGCTCTACGAGCGGCAAGTCGGCGACGCGGTAGATCACATCGTGGAAGGCGTGGTTCGCGCGCACCCACTCGCCCATGATCGAGCGCCGCCCCTCGCCCGGCTCGCGCGAGCGGAGGTCCTGCGAGATCGCGGCGAAGCGCGTCTCGGCGTCCTCGAGCTCGGCGAGGTCGGCGGGAGTCATCTTCCCGGCCGCCGCCTCGGTGGCGAGGCTCTCCAGCTCCGCGCGCACGATGAACGCCTCGTGCAGCTCCTCGCGCGAGATCGTGCGCACGCGGACGCCGCGGTTCGGGACGAAGGAGACGAGCCCCAGCGCGGCGAGCCGTCGCAGCGCCTCCCGGATCGGCGTGCGCGAGACGTTGAACTGCTCGGAGAGCGCGTCCTGCCGGAGCACGGTCCCCGGCTCGAGCTCGCCGGAGACGATCGCCTCCTCGATCACGAGGGCGATGTCGTCGGCTTTGGTCGTGTCGAGGGTCACGACACGATTTTACGACTACTCGTTCGCGTGATCCCGTTCGCAGAAGTCGGGGCACGTGCACTCGGCCTTCTCGGCGGTGCACGGCTCGTCCTCGGGCCGGTCGTAGTCCTGGAGCTCGAGTATGCGGGCGGCTTCCATGGCTAGTCCTCCAGTCGCTCGTATGCGGACAGGGTCAGGAACTCCTCCAGCTCGTCGGCCAGCGCCAGCTCGGCGAACAGCGCCTTCGCCTCCTCGCCGGCCTCGACGAGCTCGATCTCGTGCCGGACGACCGCCTCGTCGAACCGGCCGGCCCGCACCCACTGCCAGACCTGGGAGCGGGAGATCTCGGCGGTCGCGGCGTCCTCCATCAGATTCGCGATCGCCGCCGCCCCGACACCGTGCAGCCACGAGTCGAGGTACTGCACGCCGACCGAGACGTTCGTGTGCAGCCCCTCCTCGGTGACCTGCCCCGGCGTGTCCGGGATCGAGAGGAGGGCGGCCTCGTCGGGGACGACGTCCTCGCGCAGCCGTTCGAGCTGGTTCGGTCGCTCGCCGAGGACCCGGTCGAAGACGTCCGTGCACACGGGGACGAGGTCGGGATGCGCGACCCAGGAGCCGTCGAAGCCGTCGCCCGCCTCCCGCTCCTTGTCGTCGCGCACCTTCTCGAGCGCGAGCTGGTTCGCGGCCGGGTCCTTGCGGGACGGGATGTAGGCGGCCATCCCGCCGATCGCGTGCGCACCGCGGCGATGGCACGAGCGCACCAGCAGCTCCGTGTACGCGCGCATGAACGGCACCGTCATCGTCACCTGGATCCGGTCCGGGAGCACCCAGTCGCGCGTGCGGAACTTCTTGATCGCGCTGAAGATGTAGTCCCAGCGGCCCGCGTTCAGCGCGCAGCCCCAGTCGCGCAGCTCGTGGAGGATCTCCTCCATCTCGAACGCGGCCAGGATCGTCTCGATCAGGACGGTGCAGCGGATCGAGCCGTGCGGCAGACCGAGCTCCTCCTCGGCGAGCTCGAACGCCTGCGCCCAGAGCCGCGCCTCGTGGTGCGACTCCAGCTTCGGCAGGTAGAAGTACGGCCCGCTGCCGCGCTCCAGCTGCTCGCGCGCGTTGCGCGCCATGTGGACGCCGAAGTCGAACAGCGACGC
>DASZYW010000097.1:0-3684 GCA_035545195.1 Gaiellaceae bacterium | reverse complement strand
CGCGCCCGCGAGTCGATCGCCCGCCACGTCGAGGCGCTGCTCGAGTACGTCCGACGCGGCGCCTATGTTTTCGACTATGGCAACAATCTGCGAGGTGAGGCCGTTGAGGGTGGCGTAGCGGAGGCCTTCTCATACCCGGGCTTCGTCCCGGCCTATATCCGGCCGCTCTTCTGTCGCGGGATCGGGCCGTTTCGCTGGGCCGCGCTGTCCGGGGACCCGGCCGACATCACCGCGATCGACGAAGCGCTGCGCGACCTCTTCCCGGAGGACGCGCTCCTTCAGCGCTGGCTGGAGCTGGCGCCCGAGCGGGTCGCGTTCCAGGGGCTGCCCGCCCGGATCTGCTGGCTCGGCTACGGCGACCGCGCGAAGGCAGGACTCGCGATCAACGAACTCGTGCGCTCCGGCGCGGTCAAGGCGCCGGTCGTGATCGGGCGCGACCACCTCGACTCCGGCTCGGTCGCCTCGCCGTACCGCGAGACCGAGGCGATGCGCGACGGCTCCGACGCGATCGCCGACTGGCCGATCCTGAACGCGCTCGTCAACGTCGCCGCGGGCGCGACGTGGGTCAGCGTCCACCACGGCGGCGGCGTCGGGATCGGCAACGCGATCCACGCGGGCATGGTCGTGGTCGCGGACGGCACCGACGCCCAGGCGGAGCGCCTCGAGCGCGTGCTCACGACCGACCCGGGCACGGGCGTCATGCGCCACGTCGACGCCGGCTACCCCGAGGCGGTCGACGCCGCCGAGCTCGGCGGCGTGCGGATCCCGCGCTAGTGCTGCTCGTCCGCGACATCGCGCAGCTGGCGACGCCTGCCGGCGGCCACGCGCCGCTGCGCGGGCGCGACCTCGGCGCCGTCGACGTGGTCGAGGACGCCTACGTGCTCTGCGACGGCGAGACGATCGCCGCGGTCGGGCGCATGCGCGACCTCGAGCCGGTGCGCGGCGACGTCCGCGAGGTGTCGGCGAGAGGGAAGTGCGCTGTCCCCGGGCTCGTCGACTGCCACACGCACCCTGCGTTCGCGGGCGACCGCGTCGAGGAGTTCTCGCTCCGCGCCGCCGGCGCGAGCTACGAGGAGCTGCACGCCGCGGGCGGCGGGATCCTCTCGACGGTGCACGCGACCCGCGCGGACGGCGAGGCCGGCCTGCGCGCGGCGGTCGAGCGCCACCGCGACTGGATGCTGCGCCACGGCACGACGACCTTCGAGGGAAAGAGCGGGTATGGGCTCGACCGCGAGACAGAGCTCGCGTCGCTCCGCGCGATCCGCGCCGCCGGCGGGGTCCCGACCTGGCTCGGCGCCCATGCGGTGCCGCCCGAGTTCGCGGACGCCGACGCATACCTCGACTTCGCGCTCGCCGAGGTGCTCCCGGAAGCGGCGAAGCTCGCCGAGGCGGCGGACGTCTTCCTCGAGCGCGGCGCCTTCGACGCGATCCAGGCGCGCCGCTACCTCGAGGCCTGCCGCGACGCCGGGCTCGCGCTCCGCCTCCACGGCGACCAGTTCACCGAGAGCGGCGCCGTGCCGCTCGCGATCGAGCTCGGCGCACGCTCGGTCGACCACCTCGAGGCGACCGGGCCGGAGGGAGCGCGCGCCCTCGGGGAGAGCGACGTCGTCGCGGTGCTGCTTCCCGCCAGCGCGCTCTTCCTCGGCCGGCCGATGCCTCCCGCGCGGACGCTCGTCGACGCGGGCGCGGCCGTCACGCTCGCGACCGACTTCAACCCGGGCAGCGCGTTCACCGAGAGCCTCCCTCTCGTCTGCTCGCTCGCGGCGACGCGGATGAAGCTCTCCCCGGCGGAGGCGCTCGCCGCGTGCACGGTCAATGCGGCGCACGTCCTGGCGCGGGCGGACCGCCTCGGGCGCATCGCGCCCGGCTTCCGCGCCGACCTCGTCCTCCTCGACGCGCCCGACTGGCGCTACCTCGCCTACCACCTCGCCGGCGATCTCGTCGCCGGGACCGTCGTCGGCGGCGAGCTAGGCTGACACGCGATGCCGACCCGTAAACAGCGCCGCCGCGCCGCCAAGGAGAAGCGGCACGAGTACGAGACCGTCTGGGTCGACTCCGAGGGAAACGAGCTCGACGCGCCTCCCGAAGAGACGCTCGCCTCGAAGGACGAGCCCCGGAACGGGAAGGCGCCCGCCGCGAAGGCGAAGTCGGGCGGCGGGCAGCGCGCCCAGCGGACGATGCGCACCCGCGTCCCGCCGCCGCCCTCCTGGAACCGCGCGATCAAGCGCGCCGGACTGCTCGGGATCGTCGTCTTCTTCCTCTTCTACATCGCCGGCGGCCGGGGCGGGAACCGCGTGTTCAGCGCGCTCGGGCTGGCGGTCGTCTACACCGCGCTCTTCATCCCTTTCACCTACGTGATCGACCGCTTCACCCACCAGCGCTGGCAGCGGAAGGCCGACGCCGCGTCCGGGAAGAGCTCCGCTAGGAAGCGCTGACGCCGGAGCGCGACTCCTGACCGCGGTAGTGACCCTCGCCGGGCCACGGCGCGAGCAGCAGGAGCAGCCGCGCCGCCCTTGGCCGAGACCGAGTGGCGCTCGTCCGGATCGAAGCGGAACAGCTCGCCCGGCCGGGCGTCGATCGACTCGTCGCCGGCCTCGACGCGCACGCTCCCGTCGACGACGAGCAGAAGCGCGGACTCCTTGACCTGGTGCTCGTCGAGCGACTGGCCCGGCTCGAGCCCGATCAGCACGACGCGGCGCTCGCCCTCCCGCGAGTGGAGGACGACGGGCGAGCGGCTTCCATCCGGCGTCTCGATCTGGCCGAGGTTCCAGTGCTGCACGACCGCCGCGTACCCCGTCGGGGGCGCTCGTAACCCGCGGTTAGACTCGCCCGCGATGGCCCTCGTCGTCGACAGCTTCGCCGCGCCGCCGGTGCAGGAGAACTGCTACGTCGTGCGCGCGGAGCGGGGCGCGCCGGAGGCGGTCGTGATCGACCCCGGCTTCGACCCCGCCCAGCTGCGCCTCGAGCTCGCCGGCACGGGCACGCGCGTCGGCGGGATCCTCGTCACGCACACCGACGTCGACCACGTCTGGAGCGTCGCCGACCTCGCCGACGGCACCGGCGCCGAGGTCTGGGCTCCGGTCGGCGAGGTCGATGCTCTCCGCACCGGCCAGACCCGCAGCGGCCACGTGCCGCCGCACGATCCCGCGCACGTCGTCTCGGGCGGAGACGCGATCACGGTCGCCGGGATCGAGTTCGAGGTGCTCGACGTGCCGGGCCACAGCGCCGGCCACGTCGCCTTCCTCGCGGAGGGATCGCTCTTCTCCGGCGATCTGCTCTTCGCCGGGAGCGTCGGCCGGGTCGACCTCGAAGGAGGGGACTGGGACGCGCTCGTCGCCTCCGTCCGCGCGCTCGTCGACCGGCTTCCGCCCGAGACTGTCGTCTACCCGGGGCACGGGCCGGCGACGACGCTCGGCGCCGAGCTCGCGCGCAACCCGTTCCTGGCCGAGCTCCGCCCATGAGCCCCGGCTTCCAGGCCCCGCGCGGGACGCACGACGTCCTGCCGGGCGACCACCTCTGGTGGCACGTCGTCCGCACGATCGAGGAGCAGTGCCGCCGCTACGGCTGGAGCCGCATCCAGACGCCGGGCTTCGAGGAGACCGGCCTCTTCCAGCGCACCGCGGGCGAGGCGTCCGACGTCGTGCACAAGGAGATGTACACCTTCGAGGACCGCAGCGGCCGCTC
>DASZYW010000096.1:0-12323 GCA_035545195.1 Gaiellaceae bacterium | reverse complement strand
ACGAGCTCCTTCGCGCAGTGCCGCTCGGTGTTGACGTAGACGAGCGCGGCGAGCCCGATCTCCTCGAAGCGGCCGAGCCCGAGGTCGGCGATCTCGATCGACTCGCGCTCGGCGTCGGTGAGCACGACGCCGGTCGCCTCGAGCGCCGCGGCGGCGCGCTCCTGCTCCGACGTCACGGCGAGACGGGCCGCGACGTGGTCGCCGACTCGTGCAGCGCCGCGAGCGCCCGCGCCTGCCCGCGCGCGTCCTCGCGCCCGAGCAGCAGCTCCGCCTCGCCGCGGATCGCGTCGCTCAGGTTCTCGATCTCGAGCCGGTACGGGTCGGCGCGCTCGATCTCGATCCGCTCGACGCCGTCCTCGCGCCGCAGCTCGAGCACGGGATTCGAGCAGTGCCAGGGATCGTCGAGGAAGAGCGATCCCTCGCTGCCGATCGCCTCCAGCTCGTCGCGATTCGCGAGCGCGGTGCCGCAGTCGAAGGTCGCGATCACGTCGCCGGGGAAGCGCATCGTCCCGGTGAACACCCAGTCGGTGCCGGACGGGCCGAACCACGCCTCGCCCCACACGCGCTCGGGCTCGCCGGCCAGGAGCCGCGACCCCGAGACGTTGTAACAGCCGACGTCCATCAGGGAGCCGCCCTCGACGTCGGTGCGGAGGCGGATGTTCTGCTCGTCGTAGAGCCCGTACGAGAACGCCGAGCGGACGAGCCGCAGCTCGCCGATCGCTCCCTCCCGGACGAGCTCCGCGAGCTTCGCGGTCTGGGGGTGGTGGCGGTACATGAACGCCTCCGAGAGGAGCAGGCCGTTGCGCTCGGCCGCGTCCCAGGCCGCCTCGACCTCCTCCGGATGGCGCGTGAACGGCTTCTCGCAGAGCACGTGCTTGCCGGCGTCGAGCGCCTTGATCGACCACTCGGCGTGCAGCGTGTTGGGGAGCGAGATGTACACGGCCTCGATCTCCGGGTCGGCGAGCAGCTCCTCGTAGGAGCCGAACGCGCGCGGGATCTCCCACTCGCGCGCGTAGGCGTCGGCGCGCGCCTGGTCGCGGCTCGCGACGGCGACGAGCTCCGCCTTCTCCGACGCGCGGAGGCCCGGGATCACCTTCCGGTTGATGTCCGCCGTGGAGACGATTCCCCATTTCACTATGGAACCCATGAGCCTAGTATCTCCGCGTGAGCGAGATCGGCGTCGGGATGCTCGGCTACGCCTTCATGGGCAAGGCCCACTCGAACGCGTTCCGGAAGCTGTCGTACGTGATGTGGCCGCCGCCGCTCGAGCCGAGGCTCGTCGGCATCGCCGGCCGCAACGGGCAGGCGGTCGAGGAGGCGGCGCAGCGCTACGGCTGGGAGTACGCCACGACCGACTGGCGCGACCTCGTCGCCGACGAGCGGATCGGGCTCTTCGACAACGGCGGCCCGAACGCGCTCCACGCCGAGCCGACGATCGCCGCCGCCGAGGCGGGCAAGCACGTCGTCTGCGAGAAGCCGCTCGGCCGCGACGCTGCGGAGAGCCACGAGATCTGGCAGCGCGTCGCCGCGACCGGGGTCGAGCACATGTGCGCCTTCAACTACCGCTTCGTCCCGGCGGTGCGGCTCGTGCGGGAGATGGTCGACGCCGGCGAGCTCGGCGAGGTCCGCCACTTCCGCTGCCGCTACCTCCAGGACTGGGGCGACGATCCCTCGCTCGACACCTGGCGCTTCAGCGCCGAGGACGCGGGCTCCGGCGCGCTCGGCGACCTGATGGCGCACGTCGTCGACCTCGCGCGCTTCCTCAACGGCGAGGTCGAGTCGGTCGCGGGCTTCGCGCACACGTTCCTCGAGGGCCGCCAGGTGGACGACGCCGCGGAGGCGGCGGTGACCTTCGCGAACGGCTCGGTCGGGACGCTCGAGGCGACGCGCTTCGCGCACGGCCGCCGCAATTCGCTCCAGTTCGAGCTGAACGGGACGAAGGCCTCGGTCGCCTTCGACATGGAGAAGATGAACGAGCTCCAGGTCTTCCGCCGCGACGGGCGCGACCGCGGCTTCACGAACGTGCTCGTCACCGAGGCGAGCCATCCGTTCTGGCAGTACTGGTGGCCGCCCGGGCACATCGTCGGCTGGGGCGACACCTTCGTCCACGAGCTGCACCACTTCCTCGGCGCGATCGCCGGCGAGCACGAGGTCGCCCCGTACGGCGCGACCTTCGAGGACGGGTACCGCGCAGCCGAGATCTGCGACGCGATCGTCCGCTCCGGGGAGAGCGGCGCGCGCGAGACGATCGCGTACCGCGGCTAGAGCGGCAGCGTCAGCGACTCGAGGTCGCTCGGGTAGTCGGTCAGCTTCTCGTACCCGTCCTCGGTCACGACGACCGTGTCGGAGTGCCGGAAGCCGCCGAGCTGCGAGTCGTAGATCCCCGGCTCGATCGTGAAGACCATGCCGGGCTCGAGGACGGTGTGGTCGCCGACGTCGAGGAACGGCGCCTCGTGGTTGCGCAGCCCGATGCCGTGACCGGTGTGCTGGCGCCAGTACGGGAGCAGGTCGTGCCGCTCGAGGTACGCCATGACCGCTTCGTCGACGTCGGCGCACGTCGCGCCCGGCCGGATCGCCGCGAACGCGGCCTCCTGCGACGCGACCGTGTGCTCGAACATCCGCTTCTGGACGTCGGTCGGCGGCCCGATCACCATGCCGCGCTCGAGCTCGGCGTTGTAGCCCCAGACCGGAGCACTCGTCTCGGTCACGAGCATGTCGCCCGGCTGGAAGACGATTCCGTGCCCGACCGCGTGCGCCCAGGCGCTGCGGACGCCGATCTGGCCGCGGTAGCCGGCCGCCGCGCCCGACTGCGAGGACATGCCGCCGACGTCGCCGAGCTCCTCCCGCATCGCGAGCGTCGCCTCCATCCCGGCGCGCAGGCTCGCCTCGGTCTCGCTGACCCCGGGACGTGAGTACTCCTGGAGCAGGCGGTGGGCGTGCGCGCACCAGCGGCCGCTCTCCCGGATCAGCTCGATCTCGGCGGGGCTCTTGATCCGCATCATCCCCTCGATCACGTCTCCGAGCGGCACGACTCGCGCGCCGGTCACTTCACTCAGCGGCGGCCCCTGGTAGCCGAGGATCCCCGGATAGCCGTCGCCGTCGGCGGCGATCGCGTCGCCGAGGCCGAGGTCGGCGAGGACGGTGGCGAGGATCCGCATCGGGTGCTCGCGCCCCGGGTACTCCGGATACGACTCGATCCGCTCGAAGGCCGCCTCGGCGCGCGTCCGTTCCACCTCGAACTCCGGCACGAGGATCGCCGACTCGCCGCCCGTGGTCTCCGCGTAGACGACCGGCCGCTCGTTGGAGAGGAACCAGAAGCCGGTGAAGTACTGGATCGTGTCGGCGCCGAAGAGGACGACGCCGGTCGCGCCCTGGCGCAGGGCGTGCTCGAGCAGGCGTCCGCGCCGCTCCCGGAACTCGGCGGGTGAGATCGGCTCCACGGCGCGAGCCTATCCGGGTGGCTCCGGCTCCTAGGCGGGAACCGGCTCGCCGGCGAGGCGGCCGTCGCGCATCTCGATCCGGCGCGGGGCGCGCGCGGCGAGCGTCGTGTCGTGCGTCGCGACGACGACGGTGGTGCCGCGGCGGGCGGCGAGGCCCGCGAGCAGGTCGATCACGTCGGAGCCCGTCTTCGAGTCGAGGTTGCCCGTCGGCTCGTCCGCGAGGATCACGCGCGGCTCGTTGCCGAGAGCGCGAGCGATCGCGACGCGCTGCTGCTCGCCGCCGGACATGTGGGAGGGGAGATGGTCTGCGCGCGCGGCAAGCCCGACTTCTTCGAGGAGGCTCTCGGCACGCGCGCGCAGCTCCTGGCCGCGCAGCCCGCCCGGCGCGAGCACCGCCTGGACGTTCTCGAGCGCGGAAAGCGTCGGGATCAGGTTGAACTGCTGGAAGACGAAGCCGAACGCGCGCAGCCGCAGGTGGGCGAGCTCGTCGTCCTTGAGCACACCGAGGTCGCGCCCCTCGAAGAGGATCGTCCCCTCCGACGGGCGGTCGAGCGCGCCGAGCAGCTGGAGCAGCGTCGTCTTGCCGGAGCCGCTCGGCCCGACGATCGCGACCAGCTCGCCCGCGCCGATCTCCAGGTCGAGGCCGTCCACCGCGGACACGGTCACGTCGCCCCGCCGGAAGCGCTTCGCCACGCCGCGCAGCTCGAACAGCGCCTCGCTCACTCGACCCTCCGCAGCGCGTCGGCCGGCCGGAGCCTCGCCGCGCGCAGGCCGCCCGCGGCGCCCGCGAGCAGGCCGCCGAGGATCGCGAGCACGATCCCGAGCAGGACGAGCCCGAGCGTCAGCGGCGCGTGGAGGGAGATCGTGTCCGTCGCCGTCCGCAGCGTCGCGTTGCCGAGCCCGAGCAGGTCGTTCGCGCTGCCGCCGGAAGTCGAGGACGCCTTCAGCGTCGGGCCGAACGCGTCGAAGATCGCGGCTGCCGCGACTCCGAGCCCGAGGCCCACGATCCCGCCGGCGATCCCCTGCGCGACCGACTCGCCGACGATCTGCCGGATCACGAGCCGCTGCGTCCAGCCGATCGCCTTCAGCGTGCCCAGCTCGCGGACGCGCTTGCCGATCGAGGAGAGCGTGAGCAGCGCCGCGAGCAGGAAGGCGGCCGCCGCGACGACGATCTCGAGCACGAGCCCGACGTTGTGGGAGAGGTTCGAGGCGTCGACGAGCGAGCCGGTGATCTTGTCGGCGACGTCGCTCGAGCTCGCCACCTGCGCGTCGCTGCCGAGCTTCGACTGGATCTCCTTCTTCACCGCGCCGACGTCGCTGCTCTTGTCGGCCCGGATCAGCACGACGTTCGCGAGGTTCTTCTCGCCGGCCAGCGTCTGGAGCTGCTTCAGCGGCAGGTAGACGTCGGCGGTCTGCCCGCCGAGCGGCGGGGAGACCAGCCCGACCACGGTGAAGCTCGTCCCGTTCAGGTTCAGCGTCGACCCGACCTTCAGCTTCTGCTTCGCCGCGTACGACGCCGCGAGGAGCGCCTCGCGGCCGCCGGCGGTCGAGAAGTAGCGGCCCGAGGTGACTTGCTGCGGCGTCACGAGCGCGATGTCGGGCTGGGTCTGGTCGACGCCGCCGATCGTGTACGGCGTCGTCTTGATGTCCGTCTGCGGCGGGTCGAGCACCTGCTTGAGCGTCTGCTGCGGGGTCGTGAAGTTCGTCGTCAGCTGCTGGAACCGCTTCGGGAGGCACTTCGCGAAGGCGCCGCCGCCCGGGCCGGCGAAGAAGCGCCCGCGCCCGCTGCCGCCGCCGCGCTGGAAGCCGCCGCCGCCCTTGGAGTTCCCGCCGCCCTGGCCCTGCGAGCCCGGCGACGGGATCGTGACGCCGTTCTTCTGCAGGCAGGCCTGCACCTGCTGCTGCTCGGCCTGGGTGAGCGGCGTGATCTTGCGCCTGATCCGGTACGTCTGCCCGCCGGTCTTCAGCTTGGCGACGATCTTCGGCACGGTGCCCTCCTGGTGCTCGGCGACGAGCAGCAGTCCCTGTGAGACCGCGCCGACGCCGGAGAGGGACTTCAGCTGGGACGCCTGCGAGGTCGGGAACGTGAGCTGCGTCCCCGGCAGGAAGAAGTCGTGGACGAAGTGCGTGCCCGGCTTCCCGAGCTTCGAGAGGTCGGTGATCACCGACTGGTTCGCCTGCAGCAGCTCGCGGCCGTCGCCGCCGAAGCCGCCGAAGCCGGCGTTGTTCGTCTGCGCCGTGCGCGTGACGGTCAGGTCGGTGCCGATGCTCGAGAGCGGGTTCAGCGCCGTCTTCTGCGCGTTGTCCAGCCCGTTGGAGAGACCCGAGATGAGGATCACGAGGCCGACGCCGAGCGCCAGCCCCAGCACGGTCAGGATCGTGCGCGTCCTGCGCCGCAACAGCTCGCGCTGCACATAGCGGAGATAGAACACGGATTCATTAGGCCACCCCCGGGTGAGGGTGGCCTAAGAATCCACGGGCTAGGAGCAGACGGTCGCCCAGGCGCAGACGTCGAAGCCGTTGCGCGTGGAGTTGGGCGCCGACGGCGCGCCGATCACGTTCCCGTTCGAGTCGATCAACTGGATCTCCTGGGACGGGTCGAGGTTCGCGTTCTGCCCGTTGACGGTCGCGTTCGAGAACGGGATCGTCGTCAGGTTCGGGAGCGCGGCGAAGCCGGCGTTCGCGCCGAGCAGCAGCGGCGTCTCCTCGATCCACTCGGCGGTCAGGTGGGTGGACGGGTACGGGACCGTCTGGGTGAACGTCTCGTTCCGGGTCACGTCCTGGAGCGTGATCGTCCAGACGTCGGAGAAGGGCACGATCTCGGCGATCGAGGCGTGCATGTGGTCACCGGGGGCGACCGTCATCGAGATCGAGATCGACGGCGCCGGGACGAGCTCCCACCACGCGCCGTAGGTGCCGTCCGAGTCCTGCTCGGTGCCGGTCTGGATCAGCGTCTCGTCGCCGACCGTGCAGCCGGAGTCGACGCAGCCGCCGCCGATCCCGATCCAGTCGGACGAGTAGGCGGCCTGGCCGGGAGCGTGCTCCGAGGCCGTCGGCACGATCCAGTCGCCGCCGATCGAGTTGAAGAGCGTCCCGCCGAGGGCGAGCGAGCCCTGGTTGTAACCGAACCAGTTCGAGCTCTGGTCGGTGTTCGCGCGGACCTGGATCAGCTGCCCGTGCGAGCGGAGGGCGAGGCCGGCGGAAGCTCCCGGAACGGCCAGCCAGAGTGCGCAGGCCAGTCCGGCCAGCGACGCATACAGCGCCTTCGAGTGCATGTAGTGCTCCTTTCCGCCGCAGAAAGGGTCGCAAGGAGGTTCCCCGCCGGGCGCGTCGAAAAACGGTGCTCGTTCCGTCCGTTACAAACTCAACGGGAGAGGTGGCATGAACATCGGACTCAGGTCGCTGCTGCTGCTCGCCGCGACGGTCGTCTTCGTCGTCGCGATCTTCGTGAACGACGCGAACTGGTCGAACTGGATCTCGATCGGCCTCGCGTGCTCGGCCGGCGCGGTGCTCGTCCGCGAGCTGGGCTGGGACCGCATGCTCGGCGGCGCGCGCCGCTCGTAGTCGCGCTCAGGCGGCGCCGGCGCGGCTGAGAGGCCGGGCCTGCGCCGCCTCACCGCTCGGCTCTACGGGTACTTCACGATCAGCCGGCGCCAGAAGGCGTTGAGCTGCGTCAGGGTGATCCCTGCTCCTCCGCCGCTGTAGTCCGTCGCGCCCACGCGCACCAGGCCCACGGCGAAGTCCGGGGTCGTCGGCTCCGACGGATCGGAGACCACCGCCGAGCCGGGGCACGGGTCGTACTCGTACGCCTGGGTGCCGAGCCCCGGGACGAGGGTCGGGAGCGCGAGGGGCGTCTGGGTCGAAGCGTCGGCGCCCGCCTGGCATGCCGTCCAGCCCTGTGCCGCGTCCGCGAACAGAGACTGGAAGATCGCGGCCGTCACGCCTTTCGGGACGAACGCGAAGCCGAACGCGTCGACCGTGGCGCCGCGGTCGTAGTCGCAGGTGAGGGCGCCCCGCACCTTGCTCTGCTTGGGCGCAAGCGACAGCGACGCGCCGAACGTCGAATGGACCAGCGGCAGGAACGAGGCGCACCCCGCCGTCATCCACGCGCGCGTGCACGGCACGGCCGAGGTGCTCGCTTGTCCCGACTTACAGGGGAGCGGGCGCTTCTTCGCAGGGCTTCCCAGCGCAGGCGACGATCCGAACAGTGCGAACGCCGCCACGAGAAGGGAGCCGGCGACGAGCTTCCGCACCTTGCGGGATCCGTTGAACGACCCCATGCCGCAGCCTCCAGGTGAGTCCTCTCACACGTGAGCACGAACGACTCCGAGAGGAAGGGAGTCTGCGTCTGGACCGCACCTTACGCGTGCGTCGCGAGTGTCACAAACCGCGTGACGTCGCGCGCATCGACGGCGTCGAGAAGATCCCCGTGTTTGCGGGTGTTTCCCGTGTCGCACCTCCTCGCCGCGCTGCTTCGCCTCGACGAACGTGGAAGAGCCCCGTTTCCGGGGCTCTTCCACCAGGCTCGCGAGACGTGAGCGCGTCTCAACTCGTCGCCGCGGCGAGCCTGAGCGGCAGTGTGGTCGGGATCGGCTCGGCGATCAGCTCGCCCCGATCCGCCAGCTCCTGCAGCAGCGCGAGCTTCTCCGTCGAGGCGAGGAACGCGCGGGCGTGCTCGAGGCTTGCGAAGAGGCCGAGCGAGCACTGCGGGTAGCGGCGGTTGACCCAGGCGACGACCTCTTCGGCGATCGCCTCGCGGCCCCGCTCGATCGACAGCTCCGACGTGTCCACGGTCGTGACGACGTGGACGCGACCGTCGGCGTCGAGACCGAGCACGAGCGAGGCCCAGAGAGCGTCGCCGTCGAAGATGCCGAGGACGGCGGTCGACGCGGACGGAATCGTCCGCTCGATCGCGGCCGTGACGTCCTCGTAGGGCGCGCCGAGCCGCCACTGCAGACCGAGCGTGTGTCGTGCCCGCTCGGGGTGCGTGACGATGCCGTCCGGGTACTCGTCCAGCAGCGCGTACGTCCGGTGGACGAAGACGTCGAGGTCCTCGTCGGGCCGCCAGGTGCCCTGGAAGCGGCCGAAGTACTCGTCGCAGGCGCGGCGCTCGAACACGGCGACGAAGTCGACCGTGTCCACGTTGTCGCGGTAGAGCTGCGCCGCGACCGCGTGAGGGTCGTCGACGCGTTCGACCTCGCCCAGGATCGGCAGGCGGGCCGAGTGGACGAGCTTCAGCACCTCGCCGTCCTCGTGGATGACGACGATGCGCCGCCGCTCCTTGGCGGAGTCGAGCAGCAACGCCTGCAGGTTGCGCCAGTGGTCGACGTCGATGTCCAGCATCAGGGGGTCTTCGTGCAGCATGGCGTCCTTTCGCTCCCGGTCCTCAGATCCGGCACTCGTAGATCGAAACGGTGTACGGCGGAAGCTCTTCGCGGAGCGTTCCCGCCGCGCCGACGGCGCGGCCCGTCCAGAGCTCTCGCTCCCAGGTCACCGGCGGCGTCACGCTCACCTCGGCGGCGATCGGATCCGCGCTCGGGTTGGCGACGTAGACGATCCGCCGGTCGCTCCCGTCGTCGGGCGCGTGCACGGCGACGTCGAGCCGCGTGTCGTTGCGCGCGAAGCGGACGACGTCCAGCCGGGAGAGGGCGTCGATCGCTTCGGCGAAGCCGTCGACGAGGACGAAGCGCTCGCCGTCGGCTTCGACGGCGCGCTTCAGCGTGTCGTCCGGCTGCATCCGCTCGTTCAGCGTCGGCAGCCTCGGCCCCAGCACGACCGTGCCGCCGCCGGCGGCGAACTCGACGAGCTTCCGCTGGACGTCTGCCGCCATGTACTCGAACGAGCTGACGACGACGGCCTTGAAGCGGCGCCAGCGCTCGAGCGGCAGCGCGGTGTCGGAGATCAGGTAGGCGAGACCGGCCTCGTTCAGGCCCGCGTAGGCCGCCGCGAACCAGTCCGCCTCCGCGACCTGGATCGGCTCCTCGAAACCGAGCGGCCGCTCGCAGACCGTCATGAAGGTCGGGTACTCGGAGAAGCCGCTGGGAGTCTCGAGGAAGTCTCCGGGGAAGCTGACGAGGACACTCGCCGCCTCGAGCCGGTCGTAGTCGCGGTTCGCGAGCAGCAGCACGTCCGCCTGGCGGTGCAGATCGGCGAAGTCGGCTTCGACGGCGACGCGGTTCGCGCGCTCGAACATCGTCGCGTGGTCCTCGCGGACACGACCGTCGCGCCGGATCGGGGAGTCGAGCCAGCGGTCGCGCTCGACGAGCATGTAGCGGCTGAAGCCCTTGATCCCCTGCATCAGCGCCGCCTTGGTGACGAATTCCTCGTCGCCGAGGTCGCCCGGATGCAGGTACCACGGCCACACGCCTGCGATGAACTCGGGGATGTACGGGAACCGGCTCGTCCCGACCACGTACGAGAGCACGGTCTTGACGTGGTGGTAGAGCTCCTTGCGGGAGTAGACGTCGAAGCCGACGAAGTCGAGCCGCTGCTCGAGGCCGGAGAGGTCGAACGGCGTCGTGAAGCCGGAGACCGCGCCGCCCGGGCCGAGCGGGTGCGGGTAGTTGTGGAAGAGCGCGATCTCGTCGAGCCCGCGCTCACGCATCATCTCGGCGAGCCGGCTCATCGAGTCGACGAGGTAGCGCTCGCGGTAGGCGATCCAGTCGGTGTACCACGGGATCTCCACGCGCTCCCTCGCCTCGAAGCGGCGCGGCGGCTCGACCTCGTCGAAGGAGCGGTGTGCGGTGCCGTACGCCTCGTTCAGCGCGTCGATGCTGCCGTAGCGCTCGGTGAGGAAGAGCCGGTAGCGCGCGCACGAGGCCGGATGGAAGTCGGCCGCGTAGGCGTTGACGTGGAAGAAGTACGCCATCTCGTTGTCGACCTGGGCGGCGACGATGCGGCCGTTCGGGTAGGCGTGCCGGGCGAGGATCGGGCAGATGGCGTCGTACCAGAGCGCGGTCTCGTCGAAGAACTTGTCGGCCGCGTAGCTGACCGCCGGGATCGGCCGTGGCACCTGCGTCAGGACCGCGGGCGTGCCCTGCGCGTTGAGCGCCTGCAGCTCGGGGTCGGCGAGAATCCGGAGCGGGTAGCCGAACCAGGTCAGCTCGGAGTTGATCTGCGGGCCGGGCCGGACGACGATGTCGAACCCCTTCTCCTCGATCAGGGTGAGGAAGGCGTCGATGTCCTTGTTGCCGGCGAAGTCGAACTCGCCGCGGGAGCGCTCGTGGACCTCCCAGGGGATGTAGATCGAGATCGTCGTGAAGCCCATTCGCGCGACCTCGTCGAGGATCGGGCTCCAGCGCTCGCGGTCGAGGCGCCAGTAGTGGACGGCCCCGCCGTAGAGGGCTTTCGTGCGGTCGTCGACGGAGAGTCGGTGGTTGTCTGCGACGACGGCGCGCCGCCCGGCGTCGATAGCTTCGGTGCTCATCTCTGTCCTCTTTCTCGGTCGTTGCTCACGGGTTCGGCACCGCGTCAGGTCGCGGCCTGCACCAGCTCTGCGGGCGGCGGCTTGTGGTACACGGACTCCCACGCCTCGAGCAGGCTGAGCTTGGAGACCGGCAGGGCCGGCAGGGAGACGTACGCGGGAGCGTGCTTGCCGAGGAGGCCGTAGGCGGCCAGCTCGGCCTCGCTCACGCCCTGATCGAACGGACGTTGCGCGGCCAGCCCGAAGACGAGCCCGCCGCGAGCGATCTCGAGCGCGACGTTGAGGCCGAGGTCGACGGTCGTGATCACCAGGTCGCGCCGGTCGAGCTTTCGCGCCGCCGCCATCACTCCCTCGGCGGGAACGTCCCAGACGGCCCAGATCCCGGCGATGTCGCTGTGCCGGGCCAGCATCGCCGCGGCTGCGTCCTCCCCGTCGGCGGCGAAGTCCGGCCCGGAGATGCCTTCGCGCGCGACGATCTCGATCCCCGGGTACTGCTCGGCGATCGTGTTGCAGAAGGCGTCGCAGCGCTGGCTCGTGACGAAGAAGTCGGCCTCGTGGTAGACGAGACCGATCGCGCCGTGGCCGCCGAGCGCCTCGGCCATCAGGTGCGCGGAGACCATCCCGTTGCCGAAGTTGTCCGCGGAGACGGCGCTCACGTACTGCTCCCCGGGCCGGAAGCCGCGCGGGACATTGTCCATGAACACGAGCTTCACGCCGGCGTCCGCGAGCCGCTGGTAGGCCGCGGCCGTCGCGACGGGATCGGTGGGGATGGAGACGACGAGATCGGGCTTCAGCTGGAGGACGCCGTCGATGTCCGCGACCTGCTGCTCGGCGTCGAAGCCCGCGTCGGTCACCGCCACGACCTCGATCCCGAGCTCGGCGAACTGCGTTCGCAGACCGGCGACCTGCGCCTGGGACCAGTCGTTGCCGCCGTAGTGCATGACGATCGCCGCCGTCGCCTGCATCTCCCGCACGCGGCGGGCCTCGTCGTCGCTCAGCCCGAAGCCGCTCGGCGGGGTCGGCAGCTCGCCGTTCGGCCCCGTGCCGAGGACCTTGTTCTCGCTCAGCGCGAGCAGGAGGAGGGCGAAGGCGCGCCGTGTCCCGACCGTCACGCTCCCGGGCTTCTTCGCCGGCAGGGTCATTCGCTACTTCCGCCTTCCCAGCGCGACCGCGAAGACGATCACGACGCCGCGGACGACCTCCTGCTGCTCGGCGCCGAGGCCGCCGAGCAGCAGGGCGTTGTTGATCATCCCGATCATGATCGAGCCGAAGAAGGCGCCGATCACGGAGCCGTTGCCGCCGAAGAGGCTCGTGCCGCCGAGGATGACCGCTGCGATCACGGAGAGCTCGTCGCCGCTGCCCCAGTCGAAGCGGCCCGAGGAGAGCCAGCCCGCGTAGAGCATCCCGGCGAACGCGGCGACGACGCTGGAGACGAAGAGCACCGTGAACTTGACCCGCGC
>DASZYW010000095.1:0-3863 GCA_035545195.1 Gaiellaceae bacterium | reverse complement strand
GTTGCTGAGCGCGATCCACAACGAGGCGACGCTCGAGCGCTACGCGGTCGACGGGCGCAGGCTCGGCCGGCTGCTCTACGAGGGCCGCTGGTTCGACACGCAGGCGCTGATGCTGCGCGACTCGCTGCAGCGCTGGGTCGCCTCCGTCGTCACCGGCGAGGTGACGATCGAGCTGCGGCGCGGCGACGACTACACGATCCTCGACACGCAGGGCGAGGCCGTCACGTACGACCCGGAGCGGCTCTCGATGGAGCGCAGCGCGACCGCGTTCACCGCGCGCGACCGGATCGGGCAGCTGGCGCTGAAGGTGAACGACATCGCCGACACGCGGGCGATGCTTGCGCGCCACGCGCATCAGCCGCTCGCGCTGGAGCCGGGCGAATGACGCTCTGGGCCGGACGCGTCGGCGGCACGGAGCTCGCGCCGGAGGTGTGGGAGTTCCTGCGCGCGCAGGACGACGAGCTGCTGCCGTACGACGTCGAGGGGACACTGATCCATGCAGAACGCCTGCACGCGGCGGGAATCCTCACGAGCGCGGAGCTCGCCGAGGTGCGCGAGACGCTGGGCCGGATCGGCTCGCCGGACGCGGCCGCCGAGGACGTCCACTCGTTCATCGAGGCGGAGCTCGGCGAGGTGGGGAGGAAGATCCACGCAGGCCGCTCGCGCAACGACCAGGTCGCCGCGGCGGTGCGGCTCTACGTCGCCGACGCCTGCGCCGAGGCCGACGCGGCGCTGGGCGAGCTCGCGGCTGCGATCCTCGGCCACGCGGAGCTCGAGGCCGCGACGCCGATGCCGGGCTACACGCACCTGCAGCGCGCACAGCCGGTCACGCTCGGCCACCACCTGCTCGCGTGGACGGAGATGCTTGAGCGCGACCGCGCCCGCTTCGCGTTCGCCGGCGCGCAGGCCTCGCCGTCGCCGCTCGGCTCGGGCGCGCTCGCCGGCTCGACGCTGCCGCTCCCGGCGCCGCCGAACCCGACGCGCAACTCGCTCGACGCCGTCGCCGACCGCGACTTCGTCCTCGACTACCTCTACGCGGCCGCCGTCCTCTTCACGCACCTCTCCCGGATCGGCGAGGAGCTCGTCCTCTGGACGACGCGCGAGTTCGCGTTCGCGCGGCTGCCCGAGAGCGCCGCGACCGGCTCGTCGATGATGCCGCAGAAGCTCAACCCGGACGTCGCCGAGCTCGCGCGCGGCAAGGCCGGCACCGCGATCGGGCGGCTGACCGGCCTGCTCGCGACCGTGAAGGGGCTGCCGCTCTCGTACAACCGCGACCTGCAGGAGGACAAGGCGCCGCTCTTCGCCGCGCGCAAGGACGTCGCCGGCGCGCTCGGCGCGCTCGCGGTGCTCGTGGAGGGGCTGGAGTTCGACCGCGCCGTGCTCGCTGCCGCCGCCTCGGATCCGCTCCTGCTCGCGACGGACGCCGCCGAGGCGCTCGTCCGCGAGGGCGTCCCGTTCCGCGACGCCCACGAGCAGGTCGCCGCGTCTGTGCGCGACGGCTCGTTCCAGCCGCCGCCACCCCTCCCGCGGCTCGGCGATGTCGCCGCGTCCGTCCAAGCTGCAAAGGAGCGCTGGGCATGCTGACCGTCTCTCTCGCTGGCCGCGACCTGCTCAGGATCGGCGACCTCGTCCCCGCGGAGGCGGAGGCGATCCTCGACCTCGCAGTGGAGCTCCGCGAGCAGCCGAAGCAGCCGCTGCTTCCCGGTGCGACGCTCGGCCTCTACTTCTCGAAGCACTCGACGCGGACGCGCGTCTCCTTCTCGGCCGGGATGACGCAGCTCGGCGGCACGGCGATCGCGCTCTCGCCGGAGGAGCTCCAGCTCTCGCGCGGCGAGTCGCTTCCCGACACGGCGCGCGCGCTCTCCCGCTACCTCGACGCGATCGCCGTGCGGACGCACGAGCACGCCGAGCTGGAGGCGTGGGCCGAATGGGCGTCGATTCCCGTGATCAACGCGCTCACCGCGGACGAGCATCCGTGCCAGGCGCTCGCCGACGCGCTGACCATCCGCGATCGCATCGGCTCGCTCGCGGGCGTGCGCGTGGCGTGGGTCGGCGACGGCTCGAACGTGCTCGTCTCGCTCGCCGCGCTCGGCGAGCTGCTCGGGTACGAGGTCGTGGCGGCGAGCCCCCCGGGGTACGAAGCGCCCGGCGTCGTGACGACGGTCGATCCGCGCGAAGCGGTGTACGGCGCAGACGTCGTCGTCACCGACACGTGGATCTCGATGGGCCAGGAGCACGAGCGCGCGCGGCGGCTCGCCGACCTGGAGCCGTACCGCCTCGACCGCGACCTGCTCGCGCTCGCGTCGCGCGACGCGTTCGTCATGCACTGCCTCCCCGCGCACCCGGGCGAGGAGGTCAGTGCCGAGGTGCTGTACGGCGAGCGCTCGGCGATCTGGGACGAGGCGGAGAACCGCCTCCACGTCCAGAAGGCGCTGCTCGCGCTGCTGCTCGGCGCTCGCTGAAGCGCCGTCTCGGCGGTCCGTCACCGGCGCAGGACATGTCCCCGCCGGACACGTCCGGTGTCAGACACCGGACGTGTCCGCAAAGGACAGGGGGCCGCGCCCCGTGGAGCAGACCGCGGACTACGCGGGCACGCGCTCGCGCTGCTCCGCGAGCCCCGCGACGAGCCGGCCGTCCTTGTAGACGCGCTCGATCCGCTCGCGCAGGCCGCCAAACTCGAACGGATCGCCGGAGACCGCGACGAGGTCGGCGCGCTTGCCGGGCTCGATCGTCCCCAGCTCGCGCTCCAGCCCCATCAGCTCCGCCGCCGTGCGGGTCGTCGCGACGAGGACGTCCACAGGCGCCATCCCGCCCTCGGCCATCAGCTCCAGCTCGAGCAGGTTCTCGCCGTGCGGCGTGACGCCGCTGTCGGTGCCCATCGCGATCTTCACGCCTGCCTGGACCGCGCGCCGGAACGAGTCGCGGTGCGCCTCGATCACCTCGACCGCCTTTGCCAGCACGTTCGCCGGGATCGGGACTCCCGCCGCGGCGGCGCGCGTCACCCCGTGAGGCGCCACGAGCGTCGGCACGAGATAGGCGCCGTGCTCGAGCATCAGCGCGATCGCCTCCTCGTCGAGGTAGATTCCGTGGTCGATCGAGCGCACGCCCGCGCGGACGGCGTTCTTGATCCCCAGCGCCGCCTGCGCGTGCGACATCACCCACAGCCCGGCGGCGCGCGCCTCGGCGACCATCACCTCGATCTCCTCGAGCGAGAAGCCGGGCTTGTCGGGTGAGTCGCGCGGCGAGAGGACGCCGCCGGAGGTCGCGATCTTGATCACGTCCGCGCCGGCGCGAATCACCTCGCGCACCTTGCGCCGCGCCTCGTCGACGCCGTCGACGATCTGCGAGGGCATCCCCGGGTACTCCGGGAAGAGCTTCGAGCTGCCGCCGGAGGGCAGCCAGCCGTCGCCGTGCCCGCCGGTCTGGCTCAGCATCGTCAGGGAGATCTGCAGCCGCGGCCCGCGCACGATCCCCTCCTCGACCGCCGTCTTGACGCCGAGGTCGGCGCCGCCCGCGTCGCGGACGGTCGTGATGCCCGCGTCGAGCGTCGCCTGGAGGTTCCGGATCGCGTCGAAGAACCGGTAGGAGAACGGCGTCTGGAGGTGCCGCCACACGTCGACGTGGTTGAACATCACGTGGACGTGCGTGTCGAAGAGGCCCGGGAGCAGCGTCGTTCCGGTGACGTCGACCGACTCGTCGCCGTCGAGCCCGGCCCCGACCTCGGCGATGCGGCCGTCCTCGACCGCGACGTCGGCCTGCGCGGGCGCCGCGCCCGTCCCGTCGAACACGAGCCCACCGGTGAACACCGTTCTCATCCGACCCTCCTCGTACGCGCTGGAAGCGGCCAGCCTACAAGGCGCCCG
>DASZYW010000094.1:0-5853 GCA_035545195.1 Gaiellaceae bacterium | reverse complement strand
CGCGACCGCCAGCTCGTCGGCGTCGGACTGCAGATGACGACGCCCGGCGTGCCGATGCTCTTCGCCGGCGACGAGATCGGGCTCGAGGGCGACTGGGGCGAGGACGCGCGCCGCACGATGCCCTGGGACCGGATCGACACCTGGGACGGCGCCCTCGTCGAGGGCTACCGCGCCCTGATCGCCCTGCGCCGCTCGAGCGACGCGCTCGCCCGCGGCGGCATCCGCTACGTCCACGTCTCCGACGACGCGATCGCGTATCTGCGCGAGTCGGCGTCGGAGCGCCTGCTCTGCCTCGCGGCGCGCGCGCCGCACGACCCGATCGTCGTGCCCTTCTCCGGGCTCGACACGCTCTACGGCGAGGACGCCCGCGACGGCGTGCTGCCCGCCGACGGCCCCGCGTTTCACGTCTGGAGGATCACCTGATGGCTGACGTCGTCTTCAACGAAGTGGAGAAGGTGTACGAGAACGGCTTCCACGCCGTCCACGACCTCTCGCTCGAGATCCAGGACGGGGAGTTCCTCGTCCTCGTCGGGCCGTCCGGCTGCGGCAAGACCACCGCGCTGCGCATGGTCGCCGGGCTGGAGGAGATCTCGGGCGGCGAGCTCTTCATCGGCGAGCGCGTCGTCAACACGCTCACCCCGAAGGAGCGCGACGTGGCGATGGTGTTCCAGAACTACGCGCTCTATCCGCACCTGAGCGTCTACGAGAACATCGCCTTCGGGCTGCGCCTGCGGCGCGAGGACAAGGACGAGATCCACGAGCGGGTCACCTGGGCGGCGGAGATGCTCGACCTGACGCAGCTCCTCGACCGGAAGCCGAAGCAGCTCTCCGGCGGACAGCGGCAGCGCGTCGCGATGGGCCGCGCGATCGTGCGCAAGCCGCAGGTGTTCCTGATGGACGAGCCGCTCTCCAACCTCGACGCGAAGCTGCGCGTCCAGATGCGGGCCGACATCGCGAAGCTCCAGCACGACCTCGCCACGACCACGATCTACGTGACGCACGACCAGGTCGAGGCGATGACGATGGGCGACCGCGTCGCCGTCATGCGCAACGGCGTCCTGCAGCAGGTCGCCGACCCGCAGACGCTCTACGACTCGCCCGCGAACCTGTTCGTGGCAGGCTTCATCGGCACCCCGCCGATGAACCTGCTCGAGGCGACGGTGAGCGTCAACGGCGGTGTCACCGTCCAGCTCGCCGGCCACACGCTCACGGTGCCGGACGAGGCGCTCGCCGCGTACCCGGCCCTGCGCGGCCGTGACGGCGCCACGGTGATCGGCGGCGTCCGCAGCCAGTTCCTCCATCCCGCGAGCGAGCGGCCCGACCTGCCGACGGTGGAGGGGCGCGTCGAGCTCGTCGAGGCGCTCGGCGGCGAGTCGATGGTCTACTTCCACGTCGAGGCGCAGGCCGTCACCGAGGGCCAGCACGTCGACCACGACGTGGAGGCGGAGGCCGGCGCCGGCGTCGGCGGCTCGCGGCCGAACCTCGTCGCGCAGTTCCCCGCCCACGTCCAGATGCGGCTGACCGAGACCGTGGCGATCGCCGTCGACGTCGCGAAGATGCACTTCTTCGATGCGGAGTCGGGCGAGCCGCTTCGCTAGCGCGGTCGCGCTGGCGCTCGCCGTCGGGGTCGCCGTCGCGTCGGCGGCCTCGTCGCAGGGCGCCGCGCCGCCGCCGGCGTCGCTGGCGAAGCCCGGTCCCGCGTCGGGTCTCGCGACCGACCGGATCTACTTCGTGATGACCGACCGCTACGCGGACGGCGACCCGGCGAACGACAACGGGGGACTGAGCGGGACGCGCACGATCACCGGCTACGACCCGACCTCGCCCGCGTGGTTCCACGGCGGCGACTTCAAGGGGCTGACCGGCGACTGCACCGACCCGGCGCACGGGCTCGACCGGATCAAGCAGCTCGGCTTCGACGCGATCTGGGTCACGCCGCCGGTCGGCAACCAGGTCTCACAGGGAGACTCGGGCGGCTACCACGGCTACTGGGGAACCGACTTCCTGAACGTCGACCCGCACCTCGGCACCGACCAGGACTTCGCGGACTTTGTCGCCTGCGCGCACAGCCTCGGGATGAAGGTGATCATGGACATCGTCGTCAACCACACCGGCGACATCATCCAGTACGAGGGCGGCCCGACCTACCAGGACGGCAGCTACCGCGACTGCCACGGCAAGCCCTTCGATCCCGCCAAGTACGTCGGCAAGAAGACGTTCCCGTGCCTGAGCACGCGCTACATGCCGAAGGTGCCGTACTTCTTCCCGGGCGGGAACAAGGCGAAGAGCCCGGCGTGGCTGAACGACCCCCTCAACTACCACGACCGCGGCGACATCTCCTCCTGCAGCCAGCAGTGCCAGGAGTGGGGCGACTTCGACGGGCTCGACGACCTCTTCACCGAGAAGCCGACGGTCGAGCAGGGCCTCGCGCAGATCTACTCCGGCTGGATCACGCGCTACAAGATCGACGGCTTCCGCGTCGACACGGCGCAGTACGTCAACGCCGGCTTCTTCAAGCTCTGGGTGCCGCAGATCCTCGCCGCCGCGCGCCAGGCAGGCGTGCCCGACTTCCAGATCTTCGGCGAGGTCTACAACACCGACCCGCTCTACGTCTCGACCGTCGTGCGCGACCGCGGCCTGCCGAACGTCCTCGACTTCCCGTTCCAGTCGGCGGCGTCGGGCTTCGCCGCCGGCCAGAGCAGCGCGCTCGCCCTCTCCGACCGGCTGACCGAGGACGACTACTTCCGCCTCCCGGACGGCAGCGACCCGATGCCGGCGACCTTCCTCGGCAACCACGACATGGGTCGCGCGGCCTACCAGATCAAGTCGCAGGCGCCGGGGATCTCCGACGCCGAGCTGCTCCAGCGCGTCCTGCTCGGCTACGACGTCCTCTATCTCCTGCGCGGCGCGCCCGTCGTGATGTACGGCGACGAGGTCGGGATGATGGGAACCGGCGGCGACCAGCAGGCGCGGCAGGACATGTTCCCGACGCAGGTCACCGAGTGGCAGGACCAGCCGCGGGTCGGCTCGCCGCCGATCGGGACGGGCTCCTCGTTCGACGTCACCGGCAACCCGATCGAGGCGCGCATCGAGGCGCTGTCGGCGCTGCGCGAGCAGGTGCCCGCGCTCGAGACCGGCGCGTCGATCGTCCGCTACTCGCACCACTCCCAGCTCGCGGTCAGCCGGATCGACGCCGCCGCCCAGCGTGAGTACCTGACCGTCTTCAACAGCGACACGGCGCCGGCGACGCTGACCTTCCCGACCGCGACGCCGTCCTCCGGCTGGACGTCGCTCTTCGGGGACGCGGGCAGTGTGCAGAGCGACGCGAAGGGAACGGTGACGGTGACCGTCCCCGCCGAGGGCGCGCTCCTGCTCGAGGCGCAGCAGACGATCCCGGTCGCGAAGGCGCCGACGCCGAAGCTGACCGTCCACAGCGACAGCCTCACCGACCTCTGGGCCGTGAACGCGGCGGTGAGCGGCACTGCGCCGGTGACGGTCGCCTTCGCCGTCAAGCGGGCGAGCGGTGGCTGGAAGCGCCTCGACGTCGACGACTCGCCGCCCTACCGCGCGTTCCTCGACCCGGCGAAGTACAAGAAGAACGAGTCGGTGCAGCTCGCGGCGATCGTCCGCGCGCTCGACGGGAGCACCGCGACCTCCAAGGTCGTCACCTTCCGCGTGCACGGACGCTGAGCGCAGCGGGGCGGCCGGGCTCCGAAGCCGCCCCGCTAGCGTCTCGCCGTGGCGTTCCTCGCGATCCCGGCGCCGTACGACTTCGCGCTCTCGACCGCGCGCTTCCGCGCCTTCGGGCTCGACCTCGCCTCGCGCTGGGAGGGCGATGCGCTCCATCGTGCGGTCGGCGGCCGGGAGGTGCGGATCGCGGCGGCGTCCGGCGGGGTGGACGTGCAACCGCTCGAGCCGGCGACCGAGCCGGCGGTGCGGTCGCTGCTCGGGCTCGCGTTCGAGCTGGAGCCGTTCTACGCCTGGGCGGCGGGCGATCCGGTGATCGGCCCGCTCGCGGAGCGGTTCCGCGGCTTCCGCCCGCCGCTCGCGCCGGACCCGTTCGAGGCGCTCGTCACCTCGATCACGGCGCAGCAGGTCTCGCTCTTCTCCGCGGTCGCGATCCGGAACCGGCTGATCGAACGGTTCGGCGCGGCCGTCGGCGCGGCCTGGGCGTTCCCGACGCGCGAGCGCCTCGCCGCCGCCACCGAGGAGGAGCTCGTCGCCGTTGGCTTCTCGCGCCGCAAGGCGGAGTACGTGGTCGCGCTCGCCCGCTCCGGGCTCGACCTGGACGAGCTCCCCGCGCTTCCGGACGACGAGGTGAAGGCGCGCCTCGTCGCGCTGCGTGGCCTCGGCGAGTGGACGGCGGACTGGTTCCTCGCGCGCCACCTGGCGCGCCCGCGCGCGTGGCCGGCGGGGGATCTCGCGCTCCGCAAGGCGGTGGCCGCGCTCTATGGTGACGTGGACGTGCGCGCGCTCGGCGCCCGCTTCGACCCGTTCCAGAACCTGACCGCCCACTACCTGCTCGCACAGTTCCTGACGCCGTGATCCGCCCTGCCGCACCCGACGACCTTGCCCTCGTCCAGGAGCTCTGGGACGCGTTCCTCGGCGAGCAGCCGGACTTTCCCTGGCGCGAGGACGAGGAGCAGGACCGGGCCGGCCTCGAGAGCGCGGTCCGGAACGGGGTGACGCTGTTCGCCGAGGACGAGCAGGGCGTCGCGGGGATCGTCGCCGCGTCGCCGCGCGGCACGCGGATGGCGTTCGTCGACCTGCTCTACGTCCGCGAGCGGGCCCGCAGGCAGGGCGTCGCCGGCGAGCTGATGCGCGAGCTGGTGGCCCGGTTGCGTGAGCGCGGCGTCGAGGCGGTCGAGCTGCAGGTGTTCGCCCACAACGACGTCGCGCGAGCGCTGTACGAGCGGTGGGGGATGCGACCGCTCGACGTCACGCTCGGGGCGCCGCTCGACGAGCTGGAGCGGCGCCTGGCGCCCGCGGACGGCCCGACCTTCGGCGCGATCCACGTCCAGACGGACGACGTCGGCGCGGTCGAGCGCGCGGTCGCGAAGGCGCTGCCGCGGCTCGGGCGCTCCGCCGGGACGGCGGTCACGGGCCCGCGCAACGGCTGGGTCGCGGTGGACGACGAGCTCTGCAACCGCGAGCCCGAGACGATGCAGCGGCTCGCCAAGGAGCTCTCCTACGCGCTCGCAGCGGTCACGCTCGCGCTCGGCGTCGAGCAGGGCGCGGTCGTCCGCTACTGCCTCTACGACCGCGGCGGGATGGTGGACGAGTACCTCTCCGTCCCGGAGTTCTACGGCGAGCTGCCGCCCGGCGACGTCGTCGCGCTCGGCTCCAACCCGACCGTCGTCGCGCGGCTGACCGGCGCCGAGGCGCGGCGCGTGCGCGAGGTCGCGCGGACGGCGTCCTCGCCGGCCGACCTGCCGCCGGCCGAGCAGCTCCTGCGCGACATCGCCGACGTGATCGGGATCGAGCTCGCGGAATGAGCCTCGTCCTCTACGACGCGCCGCGCTGCCCGTACTGCGCGCGGGTGCGGATCGTCCTCGCGGAGAAGGGCCTCGCGCCCGAGGTGGTCGAGATCGACCTCGGCGACCGGCCCGCGTGGCTGTATGAGAAGAACCCGTCCGGGCGGGTGCCGGTGCTGGAGGAGGACGACTGGCCGTTGCCGGAGTCGGCGGTGATCATGGAGTTCCTCGACGAGCGTCACCCCGAGCCGGCGCTGCTGCCGGCGGATCCGGCCGAGCGGGCGTTCGCCCGGCTGCAGATCCTCCGCGCCGACGAGCTGACCGATCCGTACTACGCGCTGCGCCGCCGCGAGGAGGGCGCGGCCGAGCGGCTCGACGC
>DASZYW010000093.1:0-4240 GCA_035545195.1 Gaiellaceae bacterium | reverse complement strand
CGCCGCCGCCGAGAACCCGAACCGGCGCCTGCGCATGCTCGCGCTGCAGGACCGCGTCTCGATGCGGATCGAGCGCGCCGACTTCGACGACCTCGTCACGCTCGTCACGCAGGCGCCGACGTGGGAGAAGGAGCGCCTCGCAGGGATCCGGACGCTGCTGCGCGCGATCGCCGAGTCGAAGCCGGACGCGCCGGATCAGATCCTCGCGCGCTGGACATGGCGGCTCGCCCGCGCGACGCGCAAGGTGCAGGACCGGCGCGCGTCGGCCGAGTACCCGGAGGCGAAGCGGCTGCTCGGCGCGCTCGCCAACTCGCGCGGGCACCGCCACGAGGAGAACGCGGCCAAGCTCGTCAAGGCGGCGCTCGAGCTGCCGCTCCCGATCGGCGCGGCGCTGCTGGCGTCGGCCGAGGGCTACACGCCGCGCGCGACGAAGGTGCTCGACGAGGCGCGCGACCAGCTCGCGTCGATCCAGGAGGTCGCCGGCGCGCTCGCCGAGAACCTCCCGGCGCCGAAGCAGCAGGCGAGCCGCAACCGGCGGCGCCGCCGGCGCAAGAAGAAGACCGGCGCCACGCCGGAGGTCGCCGCGACGCCGCAGAGCGAGAACGGCGCCACGCCGGACGCTCCCGACATCGCCGCAGCCGAGCCGGAGAAGCCGAAGCGCAACCGGCGGCGGCGGAAGAAGCCCGCGGCGACCGCGAACGGCGCTGCGCCCGCGGAGGAGCCCGCCGGCGAGCCCGCGGAAGCTCCCGTCACGACGCTCACGCCGGAGTAACGCGCGCGCTAGGAGGCGGGCCCGCTCGGCCCGCCGTCGTCCTCGCCGTTCTGCTCGCGCTCGCGCAGGAAGCGCGTCAGCTCGGCCGCGAGGCTCTCGCCCGAGGGAAGCTCCTCGGCGGCGTCCATCACGTCCATCCGCCGCTCCAGCTCCTCCACATACGACGCGGTCTCGGCGTCGGAGGAGACGGCCTCGGTGACCTGGTCGCTGTACTCGGCGGCGGCCTGCCCGAGCTCGTCGAGGTCGATCTCGACGCCGATCAGCTCGCCGAGCCGCCGGCAGAGCGCGAGCGCGGCGCGCGGGCTCGGCGCCAGCGAGACGTAGTGCGGAACCGCGGCCCAGAGCGACACCGACGGGATGTCGGCGGCGCGGCAGCGGTCGAGCAGGACGCCCACGATCCCCGTCGGCCCCTCGTAGCGCGACGGCTCGACCCCGAGCTCCTCGACGAGCTTCTCGTCGCTCGCCGCCGCGCTCACCGGCGCCGGCCGCGTGTGCGGGACGTCGGCGAGCAGCGAGCCGAGCGTGACCACGAGCTCGATCCCGAGCTCCTGCACCAGCTCGACGACGAGCCCGGAGTAGACCTTCCAGCGCGTGTTCGGCTCGACGCCGAGCAGCAGCACCGCGTCGCGGTCGGAGCCTGGGATCGGCGCGTGGAAGAAGTGGTTCTCCGGCCAGTCGAGCTTCCGCGTCAGCCCGTCCTCGAGCGAGACCTGCGGCCGGACGACCTGGAAGTCGTAGAAGTTGTCGGGGTCGATCTCCGCGAACTGCTCCGCCTCCCACTGGCGCGCGAGGTAGCCGCCCGCGAGGGTCGCCCCCTGTCCGCCGTCGTTCCAGCCGCGGAACGCCGCGATCAGGACGGGGTTGCGCAGCTCCGGCCTGCGGAGGACCGTCAGCTCCGACATCCGGCCAGTCTAGTCCGACGCAACCGGGCGACGGAGGCGCGCGACGAGCCCCACCGTCCACGCGAAGAGCACCGCTGCGGCGACGACGTGGATCAGCACGACCCACCACGGAACGGTGCCGTAGGTGCGGTACTGCAGCTCGCCGATCCCCATCTGCGCGAGCAGGATCAGGAGCAGCCCCGCGCAGCCGCGCAGGAGCCACGGCACGCGCGCGCGCTCCCGCCACGCCCACGCGGCGAGCGCGAGGAAGAGGAGCCCGAACATCGCGACCGCGCGGACGTGCCAGTAGACGGCGTCGTGGAAGTTCCAGATCCGGCGCGCGACCTGACTGCCCGAGCTGCCGGGGAACTTGCCGGACGCGGTCGACGTCGTGCCGCTGACGACGAGGACGACGACGGCCCCGAAGAGCAGGAGCCCCGCGCGCCGCACGAGCGCCGGCGCCGGCGAGCCCTCTCCACGGACGAGCCTCGTCGCCTCGAGCAGCGTCAGCACGCCGAGCCCGAGCACCGTCAGCGAGAGCAGGAGGTGCGAGATGACGAGATAGGGGTTGAGGTCGTAGTAGACGGTGATCGCGCCGAGCGGGGCCTGCGCGAGCGTGCCGACGAAGACGCCGGTCGCGAGCCGGCGGGCGCGCCGGCCGAGGCCGCGCGTGCGCCAGGCGCCGAGCGCGAGGGCGAGCGTCGCGAGGATCGTCACCCCGGAGACGATCCGGTTCGAGAACTCGACGTCGGAGTGGTAGCCCTTCGGCAGCGCGTGCGTGCGCTCGCAGGTCGGCCAGTGGTGGCAGCCGAGCCCCGAGCCGGTCAGCCGCACCGTCGCGCCCGTGGCCACGATCAGGACGAGCATCACGACGGCCGCGCGCGCCAGCCTGCGGAACGCAGCAGGCGAGAGCTCTGCTAAACTGACGTTCACGTAAGAATGAATTTTCTTCGGAGTCGCAGACATTCGGAGCACTACAAGTGGTGGGTGCTGACCTGCACCAGCCTGGGCATGCTGCTCGCCACCGTCAACTCGGGCACGCTCATCATCGCGCTGCCCGACCTCGAGCGGAGCCTGCACACGACGCTGTTGCAGCTCGTCTGGGTCATTCTCGTCTACATGATCGTCTCGACCGTCCTGGTGCTGACGGCGGGACGGCTCTCCGACCTGTTCGGGCGCAAGCACGCGTACGTGCTCGGCTTCCTCGTCTTCTCGCTCGCGTCGCTCGGCGCGGGGTTCTCCGGCAGCGGCACGCAGCTGATTCTCTGGCGCGTCCTGCAGGGGATCGGCGGCGCGTTCCTGTTCGCGAACGCGGCCGCGCTCGTCACCGACGCCTTCCCGAAGAAGGAGCTCGGCCTCGCGATGGGCACGAACACGATGGTCGCCGCAGTCGGGCTCGTGATCGGCCCGGTGCTCGGCGGCGCGCTCGTCGCGATCGACTGGCCGTGGGTCTTCTGGTTCAACGTGCCGCTCGGCCTGCTCGGCTGCGCGTGGGCGTGGCTCGTCCTGCACGAGCTGGCGCGCCGCGACACGCAGCGCGGCCTCGACCTGCTCGGAACCTCGACCTACGTCGTCGGGCTGACCGGGCTCGTGCTCGCGCTCTCGAAGGGCGGACTGACCGGCTGGAACGGGCCGCTCGTGATCGGCGGGTTCGCGGCGGCGATCGTCCTGATCCCGCTCTTCGTCGTGATCGAGCAGCGGGGCCGCGCGCCGATGCTCGACCTGACGCTCTTCTCGAACAAGCTCTTCAGCGCAGCGAGCGGCGCGGCCTTCATCAACGGCCTCGCCCGCTTCGCCCTGATGTTCCTCTTCGTCTTCTACTTCCAGGGACCGCAGGGGCAGTCGCCGATCATGGCTGGCGTCGAGCTCGCGCCGATGGCGATCGGGATGCTCGTCGCGTCGCCGCTGGCCGGGATCGTCGCCGACCGGCACGGCTCGCGCGGCCTGTCGGCGCTCGGCATGGTCGTGACCGCCGCCTCGCTCGCCGCGATGACGACGCTGCAGGCGCACAGCCCGTACTGGCAGAGCGGTCTCTGGCTCGGACTGCTCGGGATCGGCTCGGGGATGTTCAACAGCCCGAACACGGCCGCGATGATGGGCGCCGTCCCGGACCACCGCCGCGGCGTCGCCGCCGGCGCGCGCGTGATGCTCCAGAACACCGGCGCCGTCCTCTCGATCGCGTTCGTGATGGCGATCGTCACCGCCGCGGTGCCGCAGGACGTCCTGTTCAAGATCTTCTCCGGGCTGACGTCGGGGCTCTCGACGCAGCAGCTCGACCCGTTCATCTCGAACATGCACCTCGCGCTCTGGGTGCTCGCGGGCGTCTCCGTCGCCGGCGCGGTCGTCTCGATGCTGCGCCCGAAGCACGTGCGCGAGCTCGAGCCGGAAGAGCTGCTGGAGGCCGCGTGAGGATCGGCGCGGTCGCCGAGCGCTCGGGCGTGACTCCGCGGACGATCCGCTACTACGAGGAGATCGGCCTCCTCCCGTGCGGCGAGCGCCGCAAGGGCGAGCATCGCGAGTACGAGGAGACCGACGTGGAGCGGGTGCTGGAGCTGACGCGCCTGCGCGACCTGCTCGGTCTCTCGCT
>DASZYW010000092.1:0-9626 GCA_035545195.1 Gaiellaceae bacterium | reverse complement strand
GTTCTCATCGTCGACGACCATCCCCTGACCCGCGACGCGCTCGCGACGCTGCTGCACGCACATGGGCTGGACGTCGTGGGCGTAGCCTCCGACGGCAGCGAGGCGATCGAGGAGGCAGCCCGCCTGCAGCCTGACCTCGTCCTGCTCGACCTCTCGATGCCCGGGATGGACGGCCTGACTGCCCTGCCGAAGCTCCGCGACGCCGCCCCGCCGTGCGAGGTCGTCGTCCTCACCGCCTCCGGCACGGAGGAGAACCTGCTCGCCGCGATCCGCGGCGGCGCGGCCGGTTACCTCTTGAAGAGCGAGCCGCCGGAGCGGATCGCAGCCTTCCTCGACGGCGTCGCCCAGGGCGAGGCCGCCCTGTCCGGCTCGATCGCCCGCCGCCTCCTCGACCAGGTGCGGAGCGGCAACGGCCGCGGCTCGGGCGTGCCCGACCGCATCGCCGCCGTGCTGTCGGCGCGCGAGGTCGAGGTGCTGCTCCTGCTCGACGAACACCTCGGCACCGACGAGATCGCGAAGCGCCTCTTCATCTCCGAGCACACGGTCCGCTCGCACGTGAAGAACCTCCTGCGCAAGCTCGGCGTGTCGTCCCGCCGCGAGGCGCTCGAGCGGCTCCGCACGCGCGCCGCCTGATCCCCCACCGTGAGGGATGCGATTCGCCCGCGCCGGGGCACGAGGACTCGCGCCCGCCTGCCGAAGTGAGAGGTCAGGAACGCGGCGCCCCCTCGAGGGGATGGTGATGGTGGCGAGCGGCCCCCGGCGTCGGGGGCTGCTCCCGTTCTAGGAGACGAACCCGTCCAGGGCGGCGTCGACCAGGCCCGGCAGCGTCTCCAGCTCGTAACCGCCCTCGAGCACGGCGCCCACGCGCGGAGCCAGAGCCGCGCAGCGCCGCGCCAGCTCGCGGAAGCCGTCCTCGGTCACGCGCATGTCGGAGAGCGGGTCGTCGGCGTGCGCGTCGAAGCCGGCGGAGACGAGCACGAGCTCGGGCTCGAAGCGCGCGACCGCGGGATCGACGGTGTGGTCGAAGGCGCGCAGGTACTCCTCGTCGCCGGAGCCCGCGGACATCGGGATGTTCACGGTGGTCTCCGCCTGGTCGTCCGGCCCGCCGCTGCCGGGATAGAACGGCCACTGGTGGAGCGAGACGAAGAGGACGCTGTCGTCGTCGGCGAAGATCGCCTGCGTCCCGTTGCCGTGGTGGACGTCGAAGTCGACGATCGCCACCCGCTCGATCCCCAGCCGCCGCTGGGCCGCGCGCGCCGCGATCGCGACGTTGTTGAAGAGGCAGAACCCCATCCCGCGGTCGGCGAGCGCGTGGTGGCCGGGCGGGCGCACGAGCGCGAAGGCGCCGCGCAAGGCCGCCTCGACTGCCGTCCCCGCCGCGAGCCGCGCCGCCTCCCAGGTCGTCTCGGTGGCGATCGTGTCGTAGTCGAGCCACGTCGGCGTCTCGACGTCGCGCACGCGCGCGACGTGCGCCGGCGTGTGGCAGAGCAGCAGCTCCTCCTCGGACGCGGCGCGTCCCTCGCTCCAGAGGTGCTGGTGGGCGAGCAGGACGTCGAGCCGCTCGGGCCGCTCCGGATGGTGGCCGGTCGGGTGCAGCCGCGCCATCGCCGGGTGAGTCAGGACGTCGACGGCAGCGCTCCTACACGGCCGGCGACGCCGCCGAGGCCGAGCTCGTCGAGGAAAGAGGACGCCTCCGTCCAGTTGGGTCGTGTTGCTTCGACGGGAGGAAGGGGAGCGGAGGCGTCCATCAGCGCGATTCGCCGGTAGAGGCGCAAGTCCTCCGCCTCGGCGGCGAAGCGGCCGTCCGCGAGTGCCGCCTCGAGCGAGCCGTACTGGGCGAGCAGCTCGGCCGCCTTCTTCGGGCCGACGCCGCGCGCGCCCGGCAGTTTGTCTGACGGGTCGCCGCGCAGCGCGATCAGGTCCGGCACCTGCTCCGGCTCGACGCCGTAGAGCTCGCGCACCTCCGCCGGCCCGATCCGGGCGATCTCGCTCACGCCCTTGATCGGCCGGAGGATCGTCACGCGGTCGCTGACGAGCTGGAACGAGTCGCGGTCCGAGGTGGCGACGAGCACCGGGCCCGGCCACGCGCGCGCCGCCGCCGCGAGGAAGTCGTCCGCCTCGTACCCCGGCGCCTTCGCGACGAGGAAGCCCATCGCGGCGACGACCTCCGGCAGCACGTCGAGTTGCTCGAGGATCGACTCCTCGAAGACGCGGCCCGACTGGTAGGGCGCGTACGCCTCGTGCCGGTAGGTCGGCGTCGAGAGCGTGTCCCAGGCGACGAGCACCGCCTCCGGCTGCTCAAGCTCCCAGAGCCGCGTCAGCATGTTGGTGAAGCCGACGACCGCGTTGAGCCGCACCGACTTCGGCATCGAGTGGTAGGCGCGGTGGGCGAACGAGTCGCCGTCGACGGCAAGCAGCGTCCCCGCGCTCATGCCAGCGACCGCTCCAGCTCGTAGATCCGCTCCATCAGCCGCACGGTCGCCTCCTGCGCGGCGGCCGCGGAGTCCTCATGCCCGCGCAGGTCGTCGATCGGGACCGGCTCGCCGTACGCGACGCGCAGCGCGCCCAGCCGGGTCAGCCGGTCGGTCCCCGCCACCGCCGCCGGGACGAGCGGAACGCCGGCCTCGAGCGCGATCCGGGCCGCCCCGGTCCGCGGCCGCGCCTCGAATCGCTTCACGAGACCCTTCTCGCGGCGCGTCCCCTCGGGGAACATCGCGATCGCGTTCCCCTCGCGCGCCAGCCGCACCGCGGTCTCGATCGCCTCGACGTCGCGCTGGCCGCGGCGCACCGGGAAGGCGCCGGCTCCGGCGAGCACGAGGGTGAGCGGCCACCAGTACAGCTCCGACTTCGCCATGAAGCGCAGGAAGCGGGCCGGCCAGAGCGGGATCCCGAGCGGCCACGGGTCGAAGCTCGAGACGTGGTTGCACGCCAGCACGAGCCCGCCCGACGCGGGCACGTTCTCGCGGCCGGTCACGCGCAGCCGGTAGACGAACCGCAGCAACGGCCAGGAGAGGAGCGCGATGAAGCTGTAGGCCGGGGCGGGGCGCACGTCCTCAGTATCTCCCCTGCTGGCTATCGTGCTGCGCCGTGAGCAACCGGCTCGTGATCGTCGAGTCACCCGCGAAGGCGAAGACCATCGCCGGCTACCTCGGCGACGGCTTCGTCGTGGAGTCGAGCGTCGGCCACATCCGCGACCTGCCGGGCAGCGCCCGCGAGATGACGGCGAAGCAGAAAGAGGAGTACGGCACGCTCGCGATCAAGTTCCCGGAGTTCGAGCCGCTCTACCTCGTCGACCCGGACAAGAAGAAGATCGTCTCCGACCTGAAGCGGAAGCTGAAGGACGCGGACGAGGTCCTGCTCGCGACGGACGAGGACCGCGAAGGCGAGGCGATCGCCTGGCACATCTACGACGAGCTCGGCCTGGAGAAGGCCAAGGTGCCGGTGCGCCGGATGGTCTTCCACGAGATCACGAAGGAGGCGATCCAGCGCGCGCTCGAGCAGCCGCGCCAGATCGACGAGCGGCTCGTCGACGCGCAGGAGACGCGCCGCATCCTCGACCGCCTCTACGGCTACGAGGTCTCGCCCGTCCTCTGGAAGAAGATCATGCGCGGGCTCTCCGCCGGCCGCGTCCAGTCGGTCGCGACGCGCCTGATCGTCGAGCGCGAGCGCGAGCGAATGGCGTTCGTCGCCGCGTCCTGGTGGGACCTCCTCGCGACGTTCGACCCAGACGCCTTCGAGGCTCGCCTGGTCTCGCTGGACGGGAGGCGCGTCGCGCAGGGCCGCGACTTCGGCCCCGACGGCGTGCTCCGCGGGGAGGCCGTCGTGCTCGACGAGCAGGGCGCCCGCGCGCTCGCGGCGCGGCTCGAGCCGGCGAAGTTCTCGGTCACGCGCGTGGAGCGGAAGCCGTACTCGCGTCGCCCCGCGGCCCCGTTCATGACCTCGACCCTCCAGCAGGAGGCGAGCCGCAAGTTCCGCTGGGGCGCCCAGACGACGATGCGCCTCGCCCAGCGCCTCTACGAGAACGGCTACATCACGTACATGCGCACCGACTCGACGACGCTCGCCGAGGCGGCGCTGACGGCCGCGCGCTCGCAGGTGGCGTCGCTCTTCGGCGCCGAGTACGTCCCCGACGCGCCGCGGCGCTACGAGCGCAAGGTCAAGAACGCGCAGGAGGCGCACGAGGCGATCCGTCCCGCCGGCGACGCGTTCCGAACGCCGCAGGACGTGCAGGGGGAGCTGTCGCGCGACGAGCACAAGCTGTATGAGCTGATCTGGATGCGGACGATCGCGTCGCAGATGAAGGACGCGCAGGGCCAGACGGTCTCGTTCCGGATCGCGGGCGACTCGACCGCCGGCGAGACGGCCGAGTTCGGCGCGTCCGGCACGGTGATCACCTTCCGCGGCTTCCTCGCCGCCTACGAGGAGGGCCGCGACGAGGCGGTCCGCGAGGACGACGAGGAGCGCCGCCTGCCGAACCTGAGCGAGGGCGACACCGTGCAGCTGACCGCGCTCGACGCGCAGGGCCACGAGACGACGCCGCCGCCGCGCTACACCGAGGCGACGATCGTGCGCACGCTCGAGGACCTCGGCATCGGCCGCCCGTCCACCTACGCCTCGATCATCGGCACGATCCTCGACCGCGGCTACGTTTTCAAGAAGGGCACGGCGCTCGTCCCGTCCTTCCTCGCCTTCTCGGTCGTCGCGCTGCTCGAGCAGCACTTCCGGCAGCTCGTCGACTACGACTTCACCGCCCGGATGGAGGACGACCTCGACCGGATCGCGTCCGGGGACGAGCACCGCAGCCAGTGGCTGCACCGTTTCTATTACGGCGACGGCGATCCCGGCTTGAAGACCCTCGTCTCGGATCTCGGCGCGATCGACGCGCGCGAGATCAACTCGCTCGAGCTCGGCGACGGGATCGTGCTGCGCGTCGGCCGCTACGGGCCGTACCTCGAGCACGACGGGCGGCGGGCGAGCGTCCCCGACGACATGGCGCCGGACGAGCTGACGCTCGAGCGTGCGCGCGAGCTCCTCGACCAGCCGTCGGGCGACCGGCCGCTCGGCCCCGACCCGGAGACGGGCCGCGAGCTCGTCGCGCGCAACGGCCGCTACGGCCCCTACGTCACCGAGGTCCTGCCGGAGGACGCGAAGGAGAAGCCGCGCACGGCGTCGCTCTTCAAGTCGATGTCGCTCGACACGATCACGCTCGAGCAGGCGCTGGAGCTGATGCGGCTGCCGCGCGTCGTCGGCGTCGCCGAGGACGGCGAGGAGGTCGTGGCCGCGAACGGCCGCTACGGCCCCTTCCTGAAGAAGGGCAAGGAGACGCGCTCGCTCGAGTCCGAGGAGCAGCTGCTCACGATCACCCTGCCGGAGGCGCTCGCCGTCCTCGCGCAGCCGCGGCAGCGGCGCGGCCAGCAGAGCGCGGCGAAGGCGCCGGCGCGCGAGCTGGGCGCCGATCCGGAGACCGGCAAGAAGATCGTCGTCAAGGAGGGCCGCTTCGGCCCGTACGTCACCGACGGCGAGACCAACGCGAGCCTCCGCCGCGGCGACGACCCCGAGAACGTCGCGCTCGACCGCGCGCTGGAGCTCCTCGCCGAGCGCAGGGCGAAGGGGCCTGCGAAGCGTCCGGCACGCAGGCGGCGCTCCTAACCTTCCGTGCCGGCGCTCGTCCGAGGAATACGGCCCGCCACGGCCGCGTTTGCACGATCGTGCGGCACCCTGGCAAGTGGAGGATTACCCTCCTACAGTACGAAGGCTGATCTCTTCGAGGCTCCACCGAAAGGACTGAGGGAACCCTGACGCAGAACCAGCTCCAGGAATTGCTCGAGTCGGACCAGGTCCGCGCGATCGTCGAGGGCGCGGAGGACCGCGGCTACGTCGAGCCGGCCGAGCTGGAGGCGTTCGCCGCCGAGCTCGACCTGAGCGAGCAGGAGGTCGAGGAGCTCACGCGCGAGCTCGAGCGGATCGGGCTCGAGATCGGCGTGCCCGTTGCCGGTCAGCCCGTCGTGGCGAAGAAGAAGGAAGAGGCCGAGATCGAGGCGGAGGCCGAGACCGAGCCGGAGCCCACCGTCGAGGTGACGACCGAGATCTCGGGCGCCGCCGACAGCTTGCAGCTCTTCCTCGCCGACGTCGGCCGCCACAAGCTGCTCACCGCCGCCGACGAGGTGATGCTCGCGAAGCGGATCGAGCGCGGCGACCCGACGGCGAAGCGGCGGATGATCGAGTCGAACCTGCGCCTCGTCGTCTCGATCGCGAAGGGCTACCGCGGTCTCGGCGTCCCGTTCCTCGACCTGATCCAGGAGGGAACGCTGGGGCTGAACCGCGCCGTCGAGAAGTTCGACTGGCGCCGCGGCTACAAGTTCTCGACGTACGCGACGTGGTGGATCCGCCAGTCGGTGCAGCGCGCGGTCGCGAACCACGCGCGCACGATCCGCGTCCCCGTCCACGTCGTCGAGCGTCAGCAGAAGCTCTCGCGCGCGGCGCGCCGGCTCGAGGTCGAGCTCGGCCGCGAGGCGACGAAGGAGGAGCTGGCCGAGGCGACCGGGTTGCCGATGCAGCACGTCGACGAGGCGCTCGGCGCCGCCCACGCGTCGGTGTCGCTCAACCAGACGGTCGGCGCGGACGACGAGGGCGAGCTCGGCGATCTCTTCGCCGACCGCGAGGCCGCGGATCCGTTCGACGAGGCCGAGGAGTCGCTGCGCCGCCAGGGCGTGCGCCGCGCGCTCGAGGCGCTCCCGGAGCGCGAGCGCCGGATCCTCGAGCTGCGCTTCGGCTTCGACGGCGAGCCGTGGACGCTCGAGGCGATCGGCAACGAGCTCGATCTCACCCGCGAGCGCGTCCGCCAGCTCGAGGGCCAGGCGCTGGCCCGGCTCGGCGCGTTGCGCGACCTGATCTCGGTCGCCGCGTAGCTAGAAGAGCGAGGACGCCTGCTTCGGCGGCTGCGGCCGCGCGTGCGCGCGTGCGACCGCCGCGGCCGCGCGCAGGATCGCGTCCCGCTCGAGCGGCGCCGCCCGCAGCTCGGGCGGCGGCTTGCGCAGGAACGCGCCCAGGAGGAGCACCTCCTCGAGCGACGCAAGTAACAGACTGTTACTAAGTCGGGCTCGGCGCGCCGCCGCGAGCCCTGCCTCAACCTCGAGCGCCGCCCCGCCCCCCGGCGGCAGCGTCCGCTCGGCGGCGATCGTCCCGCCCGCGACGAAGTACGCGCGGACGTGCCCAGGCTCGGCGGCAGGCACGAGCACGCAGCGCTCGAGTGCCCGCAAACGCTCTGTCCGAGCAAGCTCGCGGCACACGCGCTCGAGCGCCTCGATGCGGTCGCGCAACCGCGCCGCGTCCTCGAACCGCCGCTGCTCGGAGAGGTGCGCCAGCTTCCGCCGGAGCCGCGGCAGCGCCGCCGCCGGCCGTTCCAGCTCGTCGGTGCGGAGCGCCCTCGCGGCCGTTTGGGCCAGGCGCCGCGACCGCAGCGGACCTTGTAACAGACTGTTACTTGCGGGAGCGGCGCTGCACACCACGCCGTCGCCGCGCCGCTTCAGCCAGACGTAGCGGTCGGTGCGCGCGACGCGCGCGTTCGCGGGCGGGCGCAGCTCCCCGATCAGGCGCAGCTCCTCCAGCGCCGCCTCCAGCTCCGACCCGAGCACGCGCCACTCGATCCGCTCCACCGCGCCGAGCGCCGCCTCGACCGCCGGCCGCTGCCGGTCGGAGCGGAAGTAGGAGCGGAGCCGGGCACGCAGATCGCGGGCGCGACCGACGTAGAGCACCTGGCCGTTGCGGTCGCGCCAGAGGTAGACGCCGGGCCGCGACGGTGCTCCGTGCGCGAGGTGCCGCTTGTCGAAGACGCGCCGCGTCCGCGTCGCCCCGAGGCGAGCCAGATCGGCGACGGTCCGCGCGCCTCGCTCCTGCGCGAGCCCGATCAGCGTCAGCAGCACCTCGGCGGTCGCCTGCGCGTCGGGGAGCGCGCGGTGGCACGGCTGCGCCGACGTCCCCACGAAGTGCGCGAGCTGCGCGAGCGAGGCGCGCGGCACGCGACCGGCGAGGAGACGCCGTGCCAGCCCGACCGTGTCGAGCACCGGTGCCGCGAGCCGGGACCCGGTCAGCCGCTCGGTCTCGCGGTCGAGGAACGCCAGGTCGAAGCGGGCGTTGTGGGCGACGAGCACCGCGTCGCCGGCGAACTCGAGGAAGCGACGCACCGCGGTCGCGGGCGGCGGCGCCTTCCGCAGCTGCGCGTCGCGCAGCCCGGTCAGCGCCGACGCGGCGGCCGCGATCGGGCGGCCCGGATTGACGAGGGTCTCGAACTCCTCCGCCAGCTCGAGCCCGCGCACGCGCACCGCCCCGATCTCGCAGATCCCGGACTCGCCCGGGCGAAGCCCCGTCGTCTCGAGGTCGACGACCACGTAGGTCGCCTCTTCGAGCAGGAGATCCTCGCCGAGCGGGCGCGCGAGCCCGACCGCGTCGCCGCTCCAAGCGAGCCGCGCGTCGGCCTCGACGACCTCGGCGAGCAGCGAGCGCGCCAGTGCGACCGGCGCCTGGCGCAGCGCGAAGAGCTTGGCGGCCGCCTCCTCGGCGACGACGGGTCCCCGCCGTTCCTCGACCAGCTCGACGAGCCGGTCCGCTGCGTCGAGCCGGAGCTGCACCTCGAGAGCCTGACACGAACGTGTGTTCGCGTCAAGAACGACTCATTGGCTATGTCCTTGCGCCTTCTGGAAGAATCGCGCCCACAGCGAAACGACCCCGGGGAGGTACACAAGTTGAATCGTCGGTATCGGTGGAAGTGGGTTCTCACCGTGGCCGCGTTCACCGTAGGCGCCGCGTTCTTGGCGGCGGGCTGCGGCGGAGGCGGCAAGAGCTCGGGCACCACCACCGCCTCGAGCGGTGGCACGTCTTCGAGCAAGAGCTTCACGAACTTCCGGATCGCCTACGACCAGGGCATCGACTTCCTCGATCCCGCCCTGTCGTACACGGTCCAGGGCTGGGCGATCATGTGGAACGTCTATCTGCCGCTCTTGGGCTACAAGCACGTCAACGGCCCTGACGGCGCGACGATCGTCCCGTACCTCGCGCAGGCCCTGCCGACCGTGACGAACGGCGGCAAGACCTACACGTTCACGCTCCGCAAGGGGCTCAAGTACTCGAACGGCACCCCGATCAAGGCGAGCGACTTCAAGGCCTCGATCGAGCGTGACTACCAGGTCGACTCCCCGGGGGTCGGGTTCTTCAGCAACATCATCGGCGCCTCGAACTACGGGACGACGAAGAAGGGCGACATCTCGGGAATCACCACCAACGACGCCACCGGCAAGATCACGATCAAGCTGTCGGCGCCCGAGGGCGACTTCGAGTACATCATGGCGACGACCTTCGCCGCGCTCGTTCCGGCGGGTTCGCCGAACAAGGATCAGTCGACGACGCCGCTGCCTTCGAGCGGCCCGTACATGATCCAGAGCTACAAGCCGAACAAGCAGGCGATCATCGTTCGCAACCCGAACTTCGACGCCTCGGCGTTCGGCGGCAACGTGCCGGCCGGCAACCCGGACAAGATGACGATCGACATCATCGGCGATCCGGGCGTCGCGCTGACGCGGACCCTGAACGGCCAGGACGACTACGACTTCCAGCAGCCGCCGGTCGACCGG
>DASZYW010000091.1:0-2315 GCA_035545195.1 Gaiellaceae bacterium | reverse complement strand
ACGAACCAGCGGGTGCTGAAGCGCGAAGAGCTGATCGCCCGGATCCACGACTAGACCGAAACGGCCCGGACGAAGCCGGGCCGCGCGGTGAGCGGAGAGGGCGGGATTTGAACCCGCGAGGCACCTTTCAGCACCTACGCGATTTCCAGTCGCGCTCCTTAGACCACTCGGACACCTCTCCGAGCCGACGCAGGGTATCGCCCCGGAACGGGCGCGGCCCGGTCACCCGGGCCACGCACTCAGCGGAGGGGGAGGGATTTGAACCCTCGATCCGCCTAACGACGGATAACGGTTTTCGAGACCGCCGCATTCGACCGCTCTGCCACCCCTCCGAGCGGGCAGATGGTACCGCGCGAGAGCCCAGGCCCCTGACGCACGCGAGCCGGCGGAGCCGGCTCGCGATCGCTGAGGCGGAGAAGGAGGGATTCGAACCCTCGATGGAGCCATTCAGCCCCATAACGCCTTAGCAGGGCGCCGCCTTCAGCCACTCGGCCACTTCTCCGGGTTGTCCAGGGAGGGTAGCGACTATCGGAGCCGCGCCACGTGCGCCGGAGCAGCGCCGGACTTCGGCGACTCCTTCTTCTCCGCGCCGAAGATCTCGACCGCAGCGATCATCAGCGCGAAGAGCAGGAAGCACACGATCACGAAGACGCTGAGGCCGTTCTTGCCCGGGAAGTCGGGCCGGTAGCGCGGCAGCACGAACGACGAGATCAGCGCGAACGCGATGAAGATCGCGGCCATCACGGCGAGGCCGATCATGTGTCCGGTGGAGAGCCCGGCGAGCACCACGGGCGCTATTCCATCAGATCGGGCGGCGTCTCAGCCGGACGAGCGCGACGCCGAGACCGGCGAGCACGAGGCCGCCGCCGGCGCCGGCGAGCGCGCCGTCGGTCGTGCTCCAGCCGCCGCCGCGACGGGCGGGCGCCTCGGTCACCTGCGGCCGCACCTCGGTCGCCTGCGGGAGAGCCTTCGCCCGCGTGGTGCTCGCCGCGGCGCCGAACGAGGGTCGCGCCGCCGACGGCTGCGTCGAGTGGCTGACGCCTCCGCCCACCGCGGCCCCCGCGAGCGCGACCGCGACGACAGCCGCTGCCGGACGCCAGGAGAGCCGGCGCCGGGCCGTCTCGAGCGCGAGCACGCGCGCCCGCAGCCGGGCGGGCGCCTCGAGCTCGGCGCCGCGCAGCTCCGAGACCAGCCGCTCGTGGCCCATCAGCTCATCGCTCACCGGTCAGCTCCTCCTCGAGGCGCGCGAGCGCGCGGCTGAGCCGGGTCGAGCACGCGGTCGCGCTGATCCCGAGCACCCGCGCCGCGCTCGGGCCGTCCAGCTCGAGCAGAACGCGGAGCGCGACGACCTCCCGCTCGGCGGGCGTCAGCGTGTGCAGCGCGCGCTCGAGCTCGGGCGACAGCCTCTCCCCGAAGACGGCCTCGACCTCCTCCCCCGCGTCGCGCATGTACGTGTCCTCGCGCCGCCGCCGGCGCGCCTCGGCGCGGAACCAGTCGACCGCGGTCGAGTGCGCGATCCGGCAGAGCCAGGTGCGCGGCGCGCCCCGCCGCGGGTCGTAGCGGCGCCAGCTGCGGAACGCCTTCTCGAAGGTCTCGGCGGCGAGATCCTCCGAGGCGGCGCGATCACCGGTGAGGTAGACGAGATAGCGGTACACGGCGTCCAGGTGGTCGGCGACCGCGTCGGCGAAGGCAGTCGCTTCCTTCGATACGTCACGGGTGCTGCGCATCGTCACGCGCCCACGCTAGAGAATCCGGGAGATGGGCACGCCGTCCGACTTCCGGCGCTCGCTCGCCGAGCGCACCGCCGCCGTCTACGCGCAGGAGCCCGGCGTCGTCGCGGTGCTCTTCGGCGGCTCGGCCGCGCTCGGGCACGCCGACGGCTTCTCCGACCTCGAGCTGGCGGTCGTCTGGGAGGCGCAGCCCTCGGACGACGCCCGCCGCCGGCTCGTAGAGGCGGCCGGAGGCGATCTCGTCCGGCTCTACGAGCGCGAGCCCGGCGAGCCCGCCTGGGCGGACGCGTGGCAGCTCGGCCGCCGCGACGGCGAGCTCTCCACCGGCGTCGAGATGGACATGCACCACTTCGTGCGAGCGGACGTCGACGCGATCGTCGAGACGGTGGCCGCAGGCGATCCGGAGCTCGGCGCGCAGAGCTTCGTCGCCGCCCTCGTGCGCGGGACCGCGCTGCACGGCGCGGAGCTCGTCGCCGGCTGGCGGGAGGCCGCGACGCCGTACCCGGAGGCGCTGCGCCTCGCGATGGTGCGCCGCTACGGGCAGGTCGAGGGGCTCTGGCGGATCGAGGCCTTCGCGGCGCGCGG
>DASZYW010000090.1:0-4063 GCA_035545195.1 Gaiellaceae bacterium | reverse complement strand
TGGCGGCTCGGCAAGCCTCCGGCCGGGCTCTCCCTCGGCCAGGACCCGCTCGCGGACCCGGTCGGCTCGCTGCGCGCGCTCGCTCCGGGGAAGACCGCGGACGTCCTCGTCTGGTGGTCGAACTGGTGCGGGGCGGCGCCCACGGAGCTCCGCGTCGGGCTCGGCGGCGGAACGGTGCTCCGTGTGCCGCTCGGCCAGGCGCCGCGCTGCGACCAGCCGCACCGCGCCTCGCAGCTGGACGCCGGGAGCTACCAGCCGCGCTCCAGGCGCCTGCCCGACAGCTCGCGGCTCCCGCTGCTGGCGAGGATCACCGGCTCGATGCCGGTGCGCGTCAAGGGCGGGAGGGTGCGCGCCTTCCGCGCGAGGCGCAGCTCGCTGCTCCAGTACGTCGTCGTGCTGACCAACACGGGCTCCCGGCCGTTCCGCTTCCGCGGCGCGTGTCCCGCCTACGTGCAGGACTTCGGAGCGCAGGTCGCCTACGTCCTCAACTGCCGTCCCGTCGGGACGATCGCGCCGGGAGGGTCGGTCGAGTTCGCGATGCGGCTGCGCATTCCGGCCCACCAGAGGCTCGGCTACAACGCCGTCGGCTGGGAGCTCGCCCCCGACACCTACGACGCGCCCCAGACCGTGGCTCCCGTCTGGGTCACCGGCTAGTTATCGTCGCTGCATGACCCTCGATCCGCGCGTCGACATCGGCCACGTCCACCTCAAGGTCTCGGACCTCGACCGCGCGCTCGCCTTCTACGAGGGCGTGCTCGGCTTCGAGGTCGTCACGCGGTACGGCACCGAGGCGGCGTTCCTCTCGGCGGGCGGCTACCACCACCACATCGGGCTCAACACCTGGCAGTCGAAGGGCGCCGGGCCGCCGCCGCCGCACTCGACCGGCCTCTTCCACACCGCGATCCGCTTCCCCGACCGGAAGACGCTCGCGCAGGCGGTGCGGCGCGTGCTCGAGGCGGGCATCCCGCTCGAGGGCGCGAGCGACCACGGCGTCTCGGAGGCGATCTACCTGCGCGACCCGGACGACAACGGCGTCGAGCTCTACCGCGACCGGCCGCGCGAGGAGTGGCCGCGGACGCCGGACGGCGAGCTGACCATGTTCACGCGGCCGCTCGACCTTCAGGATCTGCTCGCTCAGGGATAACTCGCGATCCCGGCACCCGGTTTCTCCGCTATACCTCTCTGAAATGGCCTCGAAGCCGGTCGAGCAGCTCTCGCAGGTGATCGTCCGTTTCGCCGGAGACTCCGGCGACGGCATGCAGCTGACCGGGTCGCAGTTCACCTCGGAGACGGCGCTGCTCGGGAACGACATCTCGACGCTGCCGGACTTCCCGGCCGAGATCCGCGCGCCCGCCGGCTCGCTGCCGGGCGTCTCGGGGTTCCAGCTCCACTTCGCCGACCACGACATCCTCACGCCGGGCGACGCGCCGAACGTGCTCGTGGCGATGAACCCGGCCGCGCTGAAGACGAACATCGGCGACCTGCCGAAGGGCGGGACGCTGATCGTCGACGCCGACGCGTTCTCCGACCGGAACCTGAAGAAGGCCGGCTACGAGGCGAGCCCGCTCGACGACGGCTCCCTGTCGGAGTTCCAGGTGCACCAGGTGCCGCTGACGAGCCTCACCGTCGGCGCGCTCAAGGAGGTCGAGGGCGTGACGCCGCGCGAGGCCGAGCGCTCGAAGAACATGTTCGCGCTCGGGCTGATGTCGTGGCTGTACGGGCGTTCGATCGACCCGACGATCTCGTTCCTGGAGGAGAAGTTCGCCGCGAAGCGGCCGGAGATCTACGAGGCGAACGTGAAGGCGCTGCAGGCGGGCTACGCGTTCGGCGAGACGACGGAGTCCTTCTCGGTCACCTACGAGGTGAAGCCGGCGAAGATGGCGCCCGGCACCTACCGGAACATCACCGGCAACCAGGCGCTCTCGATGGGCCTCGTCGCGGCGTCCAAGCTGTCCGGGCTGCCGCTCTTCCTCGGCGCCTACCCGATCACGCCGGCGAGCTCGATCCTCGAGGAGCTCGCGTCCTACAAGAACTTCGGCGTGCGCACCTTCCAGGCGGAGGACGAGATCGCCGCTGCGGGCGCCGCGGTCGGCGCGTCGTTCGGCGGCGCGCTCGGCGTCACCACCTCGGCCGGCCCGGGCATCGTCCTCAAGGCGGAGACGATCGGGCTCGCGATCATGCTCGAGCTGCCGCTGGTGATCGTCGACGTGCAGCGCGCGGGCCCCGCGACCGGGATGCCGACGAAGCCGGAGCAGGGCGACCTGCTGATGGTGCTGTTCGGCCGGAACGGCGAGTCGCCGGTGCCGGTCGTGGCCGCGAAGTCGCCGTCGGACTGCTTCGACGCCGCGATCGAGGCGGCGCGGATCGCGCTCAAGTACCGCACGCCGGTCTACCTCCTGAGCGACGCCTACCTGGCGAACGGCTCCGAGCCGTGGCTGCTCCCCGACGTGGCGCAGCTCCCGGACATCTCGACGACGTTCACGACCGGCCCGAACTCTGTTGGCTCGGATGGGGGCGACGAGTTCCTCCCGTACCTGCGCGACGAGCAGACGCTCGCGCGGCCGTGGGCGGTGCCGGGGACGCCTGGGCTGGAGCACCGGATCGGCGGGATCGAGAAGGCCGACCGCACCGGCAACGTGTCGTACGACCCGGACAACCACGACCGGATGTCGCGCCTGCGCGCGCAGAAGGTCGCCGGGATCGCGGGCGACATCCCCGAGCTCGCGGTCGACGACCCCGACGGCGACGCCGAGGTGCTCGTGCTCGGCTGGGGCGGCACCTACGGGCCGATCGCCGCGGCCGCGCGCCGCGTGCGCGCCGGCGGCCGCAAGGTCGCGCAGGCGCACCTGACCCACGTGAACCCGTTCCCGCGCAACACCGGCGAGGTGCTGCGCCGCTACCCGAAGGTGCTGATCCCGGAGATGAACCTCGGCCAGCTGCTCAAGCTCGTGCGCGCGGAGTTCCTCGTCGACGCGCACGGCTACAACCGCGTCCGCGGCCTGCCGCTGCGCGCGGCTGAGGTGGCGGACGCGATCGAGGCGCTGATCGACCAGTGAGCGACCTCGGCCTGACCGCGAAGGACTTCCGCACCGACCAGGAGGTGCGCTGGTGCCCGGGCTGCGGCGACTACGCGATCCTCGCCGCGATGCAGTCGTGCATGCCCGAGCTCGGGATCGAGCGCGAGCGGACGGTCTTCGTCTCCGGCATCGGCTGCGCGGCCCGCTTCCCGTACTACATGAACACGTACGGCCTGCACTCGATCCACGGCCGCGCGCCCGCGATCGCGACGGGCCTCGCCGCCTCGCGGCAGGACCTCTCCGTCTGGGTCGTGACCGGCGACGGCGACGCGCTCTCGATCGGCGGCAACCATCTGATCCACGCGCTGCGCCGGAACGTCAACTTGAAGATCCTGCTCTTCAACAACCGGATCTACGGGCTGACGAAGGGCCAGTACTCGCCGACGAGCGAAGTGGGGAAGGTGACGAAGTCGACGCCGATGGGCTCGCTCGACTGGCCGTTCAACCCGCTCTCGCTGGCGATCGGCGCCGAGGCGACCTTCGTCGCGCGCGCGATCGACACGGACAAGGCCGGGATGACCGACGTCCTCCGCGCCGCCGCCGCGCACAAGGGCAGCGCGTTCGTGGAGATCTTCCAGAACTGCCCGATCTTCAACGACGACGCGTTCGCGTTCGTCCGCGACGACAAGGAGGGCGTGAGCCGGATCGTGCTCCAGCACGGCCGGCCGATCCGCTGGGGCAAAGACCTGGAGCGCGGCCTCCGCCAGCGGAGCGACGGCACGATCGAGGAGTGCGCCGCGAGCGAGGACGGGATCCTCGTCCACGACGAGACCCAGACCGAGCCGGTGCTCGCGTTCGCGCTGTCGCGCGTGACGCAGGCGACGCATGGCGGCACGCCGGTCGGAGTCTTCCGCAACATCGAGCGCCCGGTCTACGACGAGATGATGGCCGAGCAGCTGGAGACGGCGGTCGCGAAGCGCGGCGCCGGCGATCTCGCGGAGCTCCTCGGCTCCGGCGAGACCTGGGTCGTCAGCTAGGGCGCCAGG